>DASUHB010000018.1 GCA_036273715.1 Gemmatimonadaceae bacterium | reverse complement strand
GTCATGTTGAGCGAGCCGTCGTCATCGCAGCACTTGGTGGCGCTCAGGAGCGCCGTGTAGTGCTCGCCTAACGACTGGAGGACCTGCTCCTCGGGGAACTTGTCGTGTCCGGCGGGGACCGGGGTGTGCGTCGTGAAGATGCAGCGGCGCCGGACCGCCTCGAAGTCCGCGTCGCCGGCATCCCACGGCTCGCGTCCGCCGAGCTGCCGGTCGAGCAACACGAGCGTGAGGAGTGCGGCGTGTCCTTCGTTGATGTGGTAATGGATGCCGTCGTCGTAGCCTAACGCAGCGAGCATCGCCGCGCCGCCCATGCCGAGCACCATCTCCTGCGCCAGTCGGTAGCGCCGATCGCCGCCGTAGAGGACGTCGGTCAGCGTGCGGTCCCAGGCATCGTTGTCGTCCAGATTGGTGTCGAGCAGGAATACCGGAATCGTGTGGCCGGTGATTCCCTGCACGGCGTAGCGGAACGCACGGATGTGTACGGTGCGTCCTTCGATTTCGATCGTGACGCGCGCATCCGCGGCCTCGAGAATGTCCTCGGGGCGCCATTCCTCGGGCGTCTCGGTTTGCTGTCCCTCGGAGTCGAGCTTCTGGTGGAAGTAGCCCTTGCGGTGCACGAGCGAGACAGCGACCAGCGGCAGCTCGAGGTCCGCGGCGGAGCGGAGGGTGTCGCCGGCGAGCACGCCGAGTCCGCCACTGTAGGTGGCGATGCGTTGCTCGAGGCAAATCTCCATGGAAAAGTACGCGACGATTCCGTTACCGAGCTCGGGCATGCGGGATCGGGTAAGGGTCAGAGGATACTGACGCACGGCCGTGTCCGGCACGTGCGCATCAACCTTGAAGAAATATCGCTGGTCACTGTTTGGCGCCACGATCACACTGAAGCGATTCGCGGACCGTTGGGCTGGAATCGAGTGACTCGATGGGCATCTGCATGCGGCGGGTCCAGCTCGGATATCGGTCCTGGGCGAGACCGGGCATGTTCACGGGTTCGGTTTCGCCCGCGAGGTCGTCGAGGGCAAGGCCCGCGAGCAGTGCGGGGGTGGAGCACAGGAACCGGTGGACGGCCCCGGTGAGGGAGGGTCCCGCGACGGCATCCGGACCGGGCGCGAGCACGCCGTCGGCGGTTAGGAAGCTGACCAGGGACGCGCGATCTCTGGCGCGGGCGGCCAGAGCCGGCGCGAGGTCGGGATCGTCGCGGCGGGTGAGGCCGAGCTCGAGGTCGCGGCCGCGCCAGTATCCCTCGAGGGGCGGCATGTCGTGCGTGTCGGCGGTGACGAGCGACAACGGCTCGTACTCCGCAGCTCGCTTGAACGCGCCCTGGTCATCGCGCTCGAACAGCATGACGCGGGAGCCGAGGATGCCCCAGGAGCGCAGGGTGGCGGGCACTTCGGGCGGGACGGTGCCGAGGTCTTCGCCGACGATGATAGCGCGATGGCGTGCGCTCTCGAGCGCGAGAATGCCGAGGAGGTCGTTGGTCGGAAATCGGACATAGGCGCCATCGCGTCCGGGTCGGCCGGCGGGGATCCAGAATTGCCGGAACATGCCTAACGCGTGGTCGATGCGGAGGGCGCCGCCGTGGCGGAGCGAGGCGCGGATCAGGGCGATCCAGTACGCGTACGCGTCGTCGTGGAGCTGGTGCGGGGAGATGGGCGGCAGGCCCCAGTTCTGTCCATCCCGGGCGTAGGCATCGGGCGGCGCGCCGACGTCGACGCCGGAGAGGAAGAGGTGCTGGTAGGCCCAGGCGTCACTGCCGTCGCCTGACGATCCGACGGCGAGATCCTGGTAGAGGCCGATCGCGAGGCCGGCATCGCGTGCGCGTTGGGCGGCGCGCTCGAGTTGGCGATCGAGCTCGAACTGGATCCATCGATGAAAATCGACCTGCGCCGCGTGCTCGGCGCGGAACTGGGCCACGTGGGCCGAGGCAGGGGTGCGGAACGCGCGCGGCCAGGCCTGCCAGCCGCCATCGATGCCTAACGCAGCGTAGTGGTCGTCCAGCGCGCAGAAGGTGGCGTGCGCGGTGAGCCTGTCGCCTTCGCGCGCGACGTAGTGGTCATACGCGGCGCGCCGCGGATCATCGGGCGACGCATGGGTGGAGACGAACGTGCGGTGCAGCGCCTCGAGGATGGGGCGCGCGAGGCGGGTGGCGCGCTCGTACTCCACGCGGTCGCCGGCGCGGAGTTGGGCGAGCTCGGCGCGAAGGGCGTCGCTCGCGAGCAGCGCGCGGGCTTCTTCGCTGTGCTCGAGCTCGGGGATGGCCTCGACGGCCAGGTAGGCGGCGCTTCGGTAGAGGCGGCTGACGGGGCTGTAGGGCGAGATGGCGGCGCCGCGGTTGCGCAGTGCGTGCAGCGGGTTGATGCCGACGAACGCGGCGCCGTGGGAGGCGCTCCATTCGGCGAGGGTGCCGAGATCGTCGAGGGTGCCGATGCTCCAGTTGGCGGCGCTGCGGACGGCGTAGAGATTCGCTTCGATGCCGAAGTGTTTGGCGGTGGGGGTGACGCAGGCGGGCGGGGCGACGATGAGGGTTTGGCGGGCGTCGGCGCGCGCTCCGCGTCCGCGGAGCGCGAGGTGCAGCCGATAGTAGCCGGCGCCGACGAGCGGCGCGAGGCCGACGTCGACGACGTCGGCCGCGTGCCGCTCGACGGCGCCGGTGTAGGAGGTGCACGCGCCGCGCTCGTCCTCGAGGGTGCACGTGTACTCGACGCGCGCGATAGCGTTAGGCGGAGCCAGGGTGTCGGGCACGCGGAAGCGGAGCGTGCGGTCCCACGCATCGGATTCGCGCACCACGCGCACCGGGGCGAGGATCTGGCGCCGCTCGCGCTCGTCGAGCGCGCGCAGCGCCTTGGCGATCCGCGTTTCGCTCGAGGCGTCGACGCCCATGGCGGCGAGCAGCGCGGTGCTCGTGGCGTCCGAGGTGACGCGGGTTTCGCGTCCGGTCTGGTCGACGTACCGATCGAGAATGCCGAGACGGGCCGCGAGCGCCTGGAGCGACGACACCGCCGTCAGCCGGCGGCGGGGCGCAGCACGAGTGCGCCTAACGGAGGCAGCACGAGCGCCATCGAGTGCTCGAACCCGTGGAGGGGCAGCGGGTCGGTGGCCACGCGCTCGAGCGTGGCCACGCCGCTTCCGCCGTAGCGTTGGGCGTCGCTGGACAACACCTGGACGTACGCGCCCGACGACGGTGCACCGATGCGGTACTGCTCGCGCGGCACCGGGGTCATGTTGAGCACCACCACCAGGTGCTCGTCGCCCGCTCGGCGCACGTAGGAGACGACGGAATTCGCGGCGTCGGCGACGTCGATCCACTGGAATCCGTGCGGATCGTAGTCCTCGCGCCAGAGCGGCGCGCGCTCTCCGTAGAGTTTGCCGAGGTCTTCCACGAACGCGCCGAAGGCCGCGCGCGTGGGATCGGCGGCGAGGTGCCACGGCAGGCTCTCGTCGTGATTCCATTCGCCGGGCGGAGCGAGCTCCGAACCCATGAAGAGCAGCTTCTTGCCGGGCCGCGTGTACAGATACGCCAGGAGCAGGCGAAGATTCGCGAACTGGCGCCACGGATCGGCGTCGTTAGGCATCTTGCCCAGCAGCGACCGCTTGAGGTGCACCACCTCGTCGTGTGACAGCGGCATGATGAAACGCTCGCTGTACTCGTAAATCATCGCGAACGTGAGGTCGTTCTGGTGCCACGAGCGGTACATCGGGTCGCGCGCGAAGTAGCCGAGCGTGTCGTGCATCCAGCCCATGTTCCACTTGAACGAAAAGCCCAGTCCGCCCTGCTCCACCGGCTTGGTGACGCCGGGCCACGCCGTCGATTCTTCGGCGACCGTGATGCAGCCCGGGTGCCGCTCGTGCACCACGCGATTCATCGTCTGCAGAAACGCGATTGCGTCGAGATTCTCGCGTCCGCCGTACTTGTTGCGGAGCCATTCGCCGGGTCGGCGGCTGTAGTCCAGGTAGAGCATCGACGCGACCGCATCGACGCGCAGGCCGTCGATATGGAATTCCTCGAGCCAGTACAGCGCGTTGGCGACGAGGAAATTGCGCACTTCGTTGCGCGCGTAATTGAAGATGAGGGTGCCCCAGTCGGGGTGTTCGCCTAACCGTGGATCGTCGTGCTCGAAGAGCGCCGTCCCGTCGAACCGGCGCAGCGCGAAATCGTCGCGCGGGAAGTGCGCCGGCACCCAGTCGATGAGCACGCCGATGCCGGCGGCGTGCAGCGTGTCCACGAACGCGCGGAAGTCGTCGGGCGAACCGTAGCGCGCGGTGGGCGCAAAGTAGCCGGTCACCTGGTAGCCCCAGCTGCCGGTGAACGGATGCTCGGCGATCGGCATCAGCTCGACGTGCGTGAACCCGAATTGCTTGACGTGCTCGGCGAGGCGGGGCGCGATCTCTCGGTAGGTGAGCACTCGATTGTTTTCTTCGGGCGCGCGCATCCAGGATCCGAGGTGCACCTCGTAGATCGCCATCGGGCGGCGTGCCGGGTCCGCCGACCGGCGCGACGCGAGCCACGCGTCGTCTGCCCAACGGAACCGCGATTCGGCGACGCGCGACGCGCTCGCAGGCGGCATTTCCATTGCGAACGCGAACGGGTCGGTCTTGAGGCGCAGATCACCCTGCTGCGTGAGGATCTCGAACTTGTAGAGCGCGCCCGCGTCCACGCCGGGCACGAAGAGCTCGAACACGCCCGAGCTGCCGAGCGATCGCATGGGCAGGAGGCGGCCATCCCATCCATCGAAGTCGCCGACGACGCTCACGCGTTTCGCGGTGGGCGCCCAGACGGCGAACGACGTGCCGCGTTCTCCGTCGATCTCGCGCACGTGGGCGCCGAGCACGTCCCAGAGGCGCCAGTGCGTGCCTTCGTTGAACAGGTGCAGGTCCACGTCGCCTAACGTCGGCAGAAACCGGTACGGGTCGCCGCGCTCCCAAGAGCCCCCGCCGGCGAAGGCGAACCGGAGCCGGTAGCGGAGCGGGAGCGTTGCGTTGGGCACGAACGCCTGGAAGAGGCCCAGCCCAATGGGATCGAGCGGCACCGTGCCGCCATCGGCGAGCACCGAGTCGACGCCGCTCGCGTCGGGGTGGAACGCGCGGATCACGACGCCGCGTTCGGCGCCGCGCACGGCCGCGTGCGCGCCGAGCATGCGGTGCGGATCGGTGTGCTCGCCGGCGGCGAGGCGCGCCGCATCGGCGCGCGACACCGGCGGCTCGGAGATGATCTCCGGCGCGCGCGACGCGCCCGACTGGCGAGACGCGTCGGCGTAGCGGCGTCGCGGCGGCCGGCTCATGTCCTAACGGTCGCCGCCGCCCGCCGGCCCGTACCGCAGGAGCACGAGGGAGAACGGCGGCAGCGTCGTGTCGTGCTCTCCCGTCGTCGCACCCTGCCGGCCGGCCGTGTGCAGCATCTCGACCCACGTCCCGAGCATCGGCATCGTGGGCAGCGTGAACCGACGCATTTCCTCCTGGTTGTTCACGATGAGCAGCAGGCTGTCGCCCTTGATCGGACGGCCGTGGTCATCGATGTCGTCGGAGGCGTCGCCGTTGATGAGCATGCCCAGCACGTGTGCGCCAGCATCGTGCCAATCGGCATCGGTCATCTCGCGTCCATCGGGATGGATCCACGACAGGTCTTTCGCTCCAGATGCGTCGAGCGCTTGTCCGCGCAGGAAGCTGCGGCGGCGAAGCACCGGGTTCTTCTGGCGGATCGAGAACACGCGGCGCGTGAAGTCGAGCATCGCGCGCTGGCGCGCCTCGAGCGACCAATCGACCCAGGTGGTTTCGTTGTCCTGGGCATACGCGTTGTTGTTTCCGTATTGCGTGCGGCCCATCTCGTCGCCGTGCGACAGCATGGGAACGCCCTCGGAAAACGCGAGGGTGGCCATGAGGTTGCGCATCACGCGCTCGCGGCGGGCCAGGATGCGCGGGTCGTGCGTCGCGCCTTCGACGCCCCAGTTGCGGCTGTAGTTGGCGTCGGCGCCGTCGCGGTTGTCCTCTCCGTTAGGCAGGTTGTGCTTCCGCTCGTAGCTCACCAGGTCGCGCAACGTGAAGCCGTCGTGCGCGGTGACGAAGTTGATGCTTGCGTAGGTCGGCCGGTCGCTCCATTGATAGATGTCGCTGCTGCCGGACAGCCGCGATGCGAGATCGCCCACCATGCCCGAGTCGCCGCGCCAGAAGCGCCGCACGTCATCGCGATACTTGCCGTTCCATTCCGCCCACCCGATGGGAAAGTTGCCCACCTGATAGCCGCCGGGTCCGATGTCCCACGGCTCGGCGATGAGCTTGACGCGCGAGAGCACGGGATCCTGGTGGATGATGTCGAAGAACGTCGCCAGCCGATTGACTTCGTACAGCTCGCGCGCGAGCACGGGCGCGAGGTCGAAGCGGAAGCCATCGACGTGCATCTCGGTCACCCAGTAGCGGAGCGAGTCCATGATGAGCTGGACCGTCCGCGGATGCTGCATGTTGAGCGAGTTCCCGGTGCCGGTGAAGTCGACGTAGTAGCGCGGATTCTTCGGGTCGAGCCGGTAGTACGCCGAGTTGTCGATGCCGCGGAGCGACAGCGTTGGGCCGAGGTGGTTGCCTTCCGCCGTGTGGTTGTAGACGACGTCGAGGATCACCTCGATGCCGGCGGAATGGAGCGTCTTGACCATCGACTTGAATTCACCGACTTGGCGGCCCATGGCGCCGCCGGCGTACCGCACATCGGGCGCGAAGAAGCCGATGGAATTGTACCCCCAGTAGTTCGTCAGGCCGTGTTCGGCCAGCCGATGGTCGATGGCGAAATGGTGGACGGGCAGCAGCTCGACGGCGGTTACGCCTAACGAAAGGAGGTGATCGATGATCGCGTCCGAGGCCAGGCCGAGGTAGGTTCCCCGGACGTGCTCCGGCACCTGCGGGTGCCGTTTGGTCAATCCTTTCACGTGGCACTCGTAGATCACCGTGCGATGCCACGGCGTGCGCGGCGGCCGGTCGCCGCTCCAGGTGAACGCCGAGTCGATCACCACGCTCTTGGGAACGTGGCCCGCGCTGTTGGAGTGATTCATTTCGAGATCTTGCAGCGGGCTGCCGACCTGATAACCGAACAGCGCATCGCTCCACCGGATCGCGCCGCCGATCGCTTTCGCGTAGGGATCGATGAGCAGGCACGATGGATTGAAGCGATGGCCTTCTTCGGGACGATATGGGCCGTGCACGCGATAGCCGTAGAGCTGGCCCGGCCGCACGTCGGGCAGGTAGCAGTGCCAGATCTGGTCGTTGCGCTCGCGCAGGGCAATGCGCGTGCTCTCGACGGCATCATCGGGTCCGCTGAACAAGCACAGCTCGACGCCGCTGGCGTTCTCGGAGAAAATGGCGAAGTTGGCGCCTTCGCCATCCCAGGTCGCGCCGAGCGGGTACGGTTGGCCGGGCCAGACGCGCATGGTCAGCGTTCCTCGAGGCGATAGAGCGCGGCGCTTTCGGGGAGCACGCGGACGCGCGGGGCCCCGTCCATCCGCTTCGTTAGGCGCGGCGTGTCGCTCGGCCCGCCGTAGCGTGCGTTGCGGGTGGAGAACCGGAGCCGCCACAATCGCCCGGAGGGCGGCGTCGGGACGGGGACGAGGTGGTCGGTGTCCGAGAAGTTGTACGCGGCGAAGAGCGTGTGGGCGTGGCCGTCCGTTGGGCGCAACTCGACGGTGAGCCACGCGCCATCCGGAGCGACGGCGGCCGTCAGTGCCGCGCGGCCGGGTTGGAGCGCGCGCTCTTCGCGCCGGATGGCGAGGAGGTCGCGGAACAGCGCGAGCGCCATGCGCGACGTGGCGCCGGCGCCCGCGCGATCGAGACGCGATCGCTCGAACGTCATCGGATCGGCTGGATCGGGCGGCGGCACATCGACGGACTCGCCGCGCTCGACAATTTCGCGCAGCCGGCCCTGGCGGACGGACGCACAGAGCGCGTCGCTCTCGTGGCTCACGAAATACAGGAACGGGCGCGTCTCGCCGTATTCCTCGCCCATGAAGACTAACGGAATGTACGGCGACAACAGCAGCAGCGCCGTTGCCGTGGCGCGCCGCTCGGGCGACACGAGCGCGGCAAGCCGTTCGCCGCGCGCGCGGTTGCCCACCTGGTCGTGGTTCTGCACATAGAAGATGAAGCGGTCGGGCGGCACGTCGGCGGCCGGCGCGCTCGATGCACCGCGCGGCGATCGCTGGGTGGAGCATCGCTCGAGCGCGGCGGCAACGTCGGCGGCGCCGCGCACGCCGCGATACCACGCGGTGCGTTCGCCCGTCAGCGCGACGTGCGCGCCGCGCTGGAAGTCGTCGCTCCACTGCGCGTCGAGGCCGAGCCCGCCTAACGTGACCGGCCGCACGAGGCGCGGGTCCATCACGTCGTTCTCGGCGATCACCTGCACGCGCCGGCCGAGCACTGACGACTCGGCGTGCACGGCAGCCGCGATCTCCTGGACGATGTGCGGCGTGCTGTCGTCGCGGATCGCCGGCACGGCATCGAGCCGCAAGGCATCGATGTGGTATTCGACGATCCAGTAGAGCGCGTTGTCGATCACGTAGCGCCGCACGTCGGCGTGCGATGGCGACGGGCCGTCGAGGTCGAACGATGCCCCCCATGGAGAACGATGTACGGTCGAGATGTACGGCCCGAACTCGTGGAGCGGCGACCCCTCCGGTCCGATGTGGTTGTAGACGACGTCGAGCACGACGGCGAGGCCGAGCGCGTGGGCCGCGTCGACGAACCGCCGCAACCCGTCCGGGCCGCCGTAGCTGTTCTGCGGCGCAAAGAGGTGCACGCCATCGTAGCCCCAGTTGCGCGTCCCCGGAAACTGCGCAACCGGCATGAGCTCGACCGCGGTGATGCCTAACTCTGCCAGCGGGGCGAGGGGCTCGATGGCCGCGTCGAAGGTACCGGCGTGCGTGAACGTGCCGACGTGCATTTCGTAGATGACGTACTCCGACCCGGCGCGCCCGGTCCACCGGGCGTCGTGCCATTCGAACGCGCGCGGATCGACGATGCGCGACGGTCCGCGCACCCCATGGGGTTGGTGCCGACTCACGGGATCGGGCCATGGCGGACCGCCGCCGAGCGAATACGCATAGTCATCGCCGGCGGCCAGGTTCGCGACGACGCCCTCGAAGATGCCGCCGCCTGCCGGCTCGAGGGGGAATCGGCGATTGGACGCGACCACGTCCACGGTTGGTGCGAACGGCGCCCACACACGGAAGGCCGTACCGGCGCGCCGAACGGATGCGCCGCGGTCGAGGGCCCAGGAAGCGCCGGACGCGGCCGCACGCGGGCTCAGCAGCGGAGCATTCAAGTCGGATTGATCAGTATGCATAGTTCCCACGCGCACGGATTCCGCCGCTGAATGTTCAAAACAACCTCGCGATGCCCCGGAGCGGTATCCAGACCCACTCCGGTCGGTTATTGAGCTCATAGCGCAATTCGTAGAACAGCTTTTCCATCTCGAAGAGCGTCACGAGCGGGTGGTCGGACGTGGCGCCGTATCCGGAGAGAAACGCCGCGCGCATCTCGCGTTCCCAGTGCGCAGCGGCGATTTCCGTCTTGGCGTCGATGCCTAACCCACCGTGCTCGGCGGCCGCGGTTGCGGCGGCGTAGGCGAACGACCGCAGCATGCCGGCGACGTCGCGCAGCGGGCTGCTCATTCCACGGCGCTCGGCCAGCGGCCGCGACGGCTCTCCCTCGAAATCGACGACGAACCACACGCCTTTCTCGCCGCGCAGCAACTGGCCGAGGTGGTAGTCGCCGTGGTGGCGCGTCTTGCGGAGTCTCGCGTTGGGTGCATCGAGGATGTTCCGCACTTCCGCCGACACCGCCTGGAGGCGCTCGAGCGCCGCGGCGCGGCGGCCGGCGATGGCGCGGGCCATGGCGCGGTGGGCGGTGGGCAGCGTCGCCGCGCGATCGGCGAGGAGGGCCATCGCATCTTCCACGGTGCGGGTGGCCGCGCGTTCCCAGTCCTCGACATCGCCTAACGCAACGGGGTCGTTGCGGAAGCCCGGCGTATCGGGCGACGACGCGAGCGCGTCGTGCAGCTCGCACGTCACCGTGCCGATGCGACCGGCTTCACCGGCAAACGCATCGGGCGCGCCGTCGCCGCGCAGGGCCGCGCGCGCCGCGTCGAGGGCGATCGCCCATCCGTCGCGGGCGCCGACCACGAAGCGCGACAGCATGCCGGTGACGTAGCTCGCGCCGGCGGAGTCGCGGTACCGGACCACGCCTAACACTGCCGGCGTGTGCTGGAAATGGGTGCGCGTCGTGAGGAACGTGCCGATCTCGACGTCGGGGTTCTCGCCGTGCTCGAGGCGCCGGAACAGCTTGAGCATGGCCCGCTGGCCGAAGCGCACCGAGCTGTTGCTCTGCTCGGCGCGGCTCACCTCCGTGGGAAGGGCATCGAGTCCGCGCGCCGGCGCGCCCACGGGCTCGACGGTCCAGCGCGCGCCGTCGCCCTCGAACACCGCCCCTTCGCCTAACGCAGCGCCGAGCAGCCGGCGAAAGCCCGCGTCCTCGATCGCGTCGACGAGCATCCCGGGCCCATCGTCGGCCGCGATGCGCGCGACGACCGCAGCGGCCGTGCGGTCGTCCGCGGGGTCGCCGGCGCGCGCCACGAGCGGCAGTTGATAACTCTGGTTGGCACTGCTCGCGTGCGTGGTCACGATGCGGGTCACGACGGCGCGTTCGTCGCCCCACCGCACGGGGATGACTTCGGTGATGCGCGCGTCCGTCGGCGGCCGTCCTTTGGCGCCCGACCACCGGCGCGTCACGAGCCAGCCGGCGAGATCGTGCGGCGCCAGCGCGCGCAGCACGGCGGAGTCGAGCGCATCGGTCACGCTGCCGTGCACGCGGAGCACCGGCGCAGGCGCGGTCACGACCCCGCGCCGTCCGGCTGTGGCGCGACGAGCAGAAACCAGTAGAACGTGTGCGGGCCTAACGACAGAAAGTACGGCTGGTCGCCGATCACCGGGAACCGCACGGTGCCGATGAGCTCGAGCGGCGTCCACCCTTTCCATCGCTGCAGGTTGATCTCCACCGGCTGGACGAAGCGCGACAGGTTGTTCACGCAGAGGATCACCTGGTCTTCGTGACGCCGCAGATACGTCAGCACGCGCCGGTTCTCCGGCAGCAGCATCTCGAACTTGCCGCGCCCGAATGCGTGATACTGTTTGCGCACTTTGATGATCCGCCGCATCCAGCGCAGCAGCGACGTCTGCGTGCGCTCTTCCGATGCGACGTTGATCGCCTGGTATCCGTAGGGCGGATCGACGATGAGCGGATAGTACAGGGCCTGTTGGTCGCCCTCGGAAAAGCCCGCGTTCCATCCCGGCGTCCACTGCATTGGCGTGCGCACGCCGTTGCGATCGCCCAGATAGATGTTGTCGCCCATGCCGATCTCGTCGCCGTAATAGATGATCGGCGTGCCGGGCATGGTCATGAGGAGGGCATTCATCAATTCGATCTGGCGGCGACCGTTGTCGAGCAGGGGCGCGAGGCGGCGGCGGATACCGATGTTGATGCGCATTCGCGGATCGCGCGCGTACTCGCGGTACATGTAGTCGCGCTCCAGATCGGTGACCATCTCGAGCGTGAGCTCATCGTGATTGCGCAGGAAGATGGCCCACTGGCAATCGTTAGGCAGCGCCGGCGTCTGCGCGAGAATTTCGATGATCGGGCTGCGGTCTTCCTGGCGCAGCGCCATGTACATGCGCGGCATGAGCGGGAAGTGGAACGCCATGTGGCATTCGTCGCTGTCGCCGAAGTACGGGATCACATCGCTCGGCCACTGGTTTGCCTCCGCGAGAAAGATCCGCCCGTCGAACTCCTCGTCGAGGGTACGGCGCAGCTCCTTGAGCACCGCGTGCGTGGCGGGAAGGTTTTCGCAGTTGGTGCCATCCCGTTCGACCAGGTACGGGATGGCGTCGAGTCGCATGCCGTCCACGCCCATGCGAAACCAGAACCGCATCACATCTTTCACCGCTTCGACGACGGCGGGGTTGTCGAAATTGAGGTCGGGCTGGTGGCTGAAGAAGCGGTGCCAGTAGAACTGGCCGGCGACCGGGTCCCATGCCCAGTTGGACTTCTCGGTGTCGGTGAAAATGATGCGCGCGTCGCCGTACCGCGTGGGATCGTCGCTCCACACATAGAACGCCCGCTCGGCCGAGTCTTTGGGAGCGAGGCGCGCGCGCTGGAACCAGGGGTGCTGGTCCGACGTGTGGTTGATGACCAACTCCGTGATGATGCGGATGCCGCGGGCGTGTGCTTCCTCGAGCAGCCGCTGAAAGTCCGCCAGGGCGCCGTAGTGCGGGTGGATGGCTTCGTACTCCGCGATGTCGTATCCGTCGTCGCGCAGCGGCGAGGGATAGAACGGCAGCAGCCAGAGGCAGTTGACGCCTAACGATTCGATGTAGTCGAGCTTCTCGATCAGTCCGGGGATGTCGCCGTAGCCATCGCGGTTGCTGTCGCGAAACGACTTGATGTGGATCTGATAGATGACGGCGTCCTTGTACCAGAGCGAGCTCATAGTAGCGAGTTGGTGGTCCGCCTAACGCCGCACGAGGAAGACGTGTCCGGGTTCGTTGCGCGGGTCGAGGCGAACGTAGTTGCGGGCGCCGCGCCAGGTGTAGCGCACGCCGGTGAGGAGATCTTCGACGACGTACGTCGCATCGGGGCCCACGCCGAGGGCGTCGAGCGGGACCTCGACCACCGTGTCCTGGGCGCGCAGCGGGTCGAGGTTGACGGCGATGAGCAGATCGTTAGGCGCGCCGAGATCGCCGGCCGTCTTGTGGTAGAAGAGGATCCGATCGTTGTCCGAGTGGTGGAAGGTCAGATTCGTGGCCCGCTGCAGCGCGCGGTTCTCGCGGCGCAGGCGATTGACGCGCACGATGTCGAGGTCGAGGCTCGCCGGCGACGCCCAATCGCGCGCCTTGAGCTCGTACTTCTCCGAGTCGAGGTACTCTTCGCTGCCCGGCCTGAGCGGCACGTTTTCGGCGAGCTCGAATCCGCTGTAAATGCCGTAAAGCGGCGACAGCGTGGCGGCGAGCAGCAACCGGACGCGGAACGCCGCGCGTCCGCCGAGTTGCAGGTACTCGTGCAGGATGTCCGGCGTGTTGGCGAAGAAGTTGGGCCGCAGGTATTCGCGCGCCGGCCGCTGCGTGAGCTCCTCGAGATATTCGCGCAGCTCGTACGACGTGGTCCGCCACGTGAAGTACGTGTACGACTGTGTGAAGCCGAGTTTGGCGAGGTGCTTCATGCGCTTGGGGCGGGTGAAGGCCTCGGAAAGAAAGATCACGTCGGGGTGTCGGGCGTGGATGTCGTCGATGAGCCACTGCCAGAAGGCGAACGGCTTGGTGTGCGGGTTGTCGACGCGGAACGTATTCACGCCATGAGAGATCCAGAACAGCAGAATGTCGCGGCAGGCATTCCAGAGGTTGTCGCGATCGTCGCACCAGAAGTCGAGCGGATAGATGTCCTCGTATTTTTTCGGCGGGTTCTCGGCGTACTTGAGCGTGCCGTCGGGGCGGGCAAAGAACCAGTCGGGGTGCTCGCGCAGCCAGGGGTGGTCGGGCGAGCATTGGAGCGCGTAGTCGAGCGCGACCTCCATGCCTAACCGATGGGCGACGACGACGAACCGGTCGAAGTCATCGATCGTGCCTAACCGCGGCTCGATGGCCGTGTGGCCACCGGCGGGGCCGCCGATGGCCCACGGGCTGCCGGGATCATCGGGCGACGCCGCGAGCGCGTTGTTGCGCCCCTTCCGCTGCGTCACACCCACCGGATGGATGGGCGGCAGGTAGACGACGTCGAAGCCTAACTCGGCGATGCGCGCCAGCGCACGCGCGGCGTCGGCAAAGGTGCCATGCCGCGACGCATCGCCGCTCTGCGAGCGCGGAAACATCTCGTACCAGGCGGCGAAGCGCGCCCGCTCGCGGTCCACCCACACGCGCAGCTCGCGGTCGTACGACGTGAGGTCGTCGGGCGCCAGGTGCTGCTCCATGAGCGCCAAGAGCTCGAGGCCGAGTCCTTCGCGTGCGCGCTCGCGCCACGCGCTCGACGCATCGCGCAGCCGCGCCGACCACTGCGCCAGCTCGCGCCGCGTGTCGCCAAAGCGCACACGGTGCGTTGCCGTGTCCACCAGCTGCGCGCCCTCGAGCAGGTCGAGCGAGACATCCTGTCCCGCATCGATCTTCTTCTCCAGTTGGGCGCGCCAGGTCGCGAAGCGATCGGTCCACGCGTCGACCGTGAAGCTCCAGCCGCCGATGGCATCGAGCGGAAAGCCTCCCGTCCAGCGATCAGAGTCGTAGTCGAAGACCATCGGCGCCGTGCGCCACTCGGCGAGGCCGGGCGGCTTGAAGCGTACGCGCGCCGAGAGGACGTCGTGACCATCTTTGAAGATGTCGGCGCTCACCTCGAACGAATCGCCGAGGATGCGTTTGACTGCCCAACGCGCATCATCGAGCGACGGCGACACGCACTCGATGGCGATGTGCGGCGGCTTGCGGGGCGGTGGGTTGGCGCCGGCGGGAGTGCGGCGCGAGCGCGCCTGTGGCGAAGTGCGTGCGGGGCGAGGTGAGGGTGAAGACGAACGCGGCGCCGCCATGCGATGACAGAGTGTGAAATGGATGCTGACGGGTCTCCACGGCGGACGGCCCGCTCGTGAAACCTTCTCCCCGTATCAGCGTGCGCGCAAGGCAGGGCGTTCTTCGCGTGGGAACTTCCGCGGATCGTGGTGGAGTATGTACTGTGTGGCCATGCTCTCGCCCGACATCTCGGCAATGCTCTCGTCGCGGCCCGTGGTTGCGGTGCCGTTGGTGTTCCTCGGGGGGGTGCTCACCAGCCTGACTCCGTGCATCTATCCGATGATTCCGATCACCGCGTCGTTGGTCGGCGGGCAGTCGACGGCGGCGGCGGCATCCCGATGGCGGCCGCTGACGCTGACGTTGAGCTACGTGCTGGGGTTGGCGCTGGTGTACGCGGGGCTGGGATTGTTCGCCGGGCTGAGCGGGACGCTGTTCGGGACAGTGAGCACGAACCCGTGGTTGTATTTTGGGATGGCGAACTTGCTGATCATCGCGGCGTTGGCGATGGTGGACGTGATTCCGGTGCGGGTGCCGCAGGGATTCGTGCAGCGGGCGTCGGCGGCGGGACGGGGCGGGCAATTCGCGGGGACGTTCGCGATGGGGGCGGCGTCGGGGCTGGTGGCGGCGCCGTGCTCGGCGCCGGTGATGGCGGCGGTGCTGACGTGGGTGTCGACGACGCACAGCGCCGTGTTAGGCTTTCTCTATCTGTTCGTCTTTTCGTTAGGCATGAGCACGCTGTTGGTGGCGGTGGGCGTCTCCGCCGGAACGCTGTCGCGGCTGCCGCGGGCGGGCTCGTGGATGATGTGGGTGAAAAAGGCGTTCGCGATCATCATGCTCGGCGCGGCCGAGTATTATCTTATCAAGATGGGGCAACTGTTGATATGATGTGGACCCGGGTGGCAATGCTCGTGGCGTGCGTGGCCATGGCCGCGGCGCCGGCGCTCGCTGCGCAGGACGAGATCGGGGTGCCCGTTGGCGCCGCGGCTCCCGGCGCGGTGGTGCACACGCTCGACGGCAAGAGCGTGAATCTCGATCAATACATCGGCAAATCGCCGGTGGTGCTCGAGTTCTGGGCGACGTGGTGCAGCAACTGTAAGGAGCTCGAGCCCAAGTTCCTCGACATGGTCAAGAAATATTCTCCGAAGGTGACGTTCGTGGACGTCGCCGTCTCGGTAAATCAGTCGCCCGAGCGCGTGAAGCTGTACGCGCAGAAGTACCACTACACCCAGGCGATGGTTTACGACACGGACGGGAACGCGGTGAGCGCGTACAACGTGCCCGCGACGTCGTACGTCGTGGTGATCAACAAAGCCGGGAAGGTGGTGTACACCGGGTTAGGCGGCGACCAGGATCTCGAGGGCGCAATCAAACGGGCGTTGTAGTCGTCCGCGCAGAGAGCCATCGACGTTCCGCTACTGAAGACGCGGACACAAAACCGAGAGGGCCTTCGCCTGCGCGCGAGCCGAGCCGGCGGGGATGTTCGGGCTCCAGCTGCATGAAATGCTGCTGGAGCCCGTTGCTTTTCGACTATCGTCTGAGCCATGAGTTCGACCAGTCTTGTCGAAAAGCAGCTCACCGGTTCGGTGATCGGCGCGTTCCTCGAAGTGTATGACACGCTTGGTCACGGCTTTCTCGAACACATCTACAAGGCCGCGCTGCATCGTGAGCTCGTGGCCAAGGGCCATCAGGTACTGCGCGAAGTTGGCGTGACGGTGCTCTACAAGGGCGAACCGTTGGCGGATCAGCGCCTCGACATGCTTGTCGATGGCCGACTCATCATCGAAGTGAAGTCGACCACGTTGCGGCCGGAGATCGGAAGTGCGCAGCTGTTCAACTATCTCCGAGCTACCAAGCTCGAGATCGGACTCCTGCTGCAGTTTGGCGAGCGTCCGGTATTCAAGCGAGTGATCTGCCTTAATTCGTGGCGTAGGGCGTCCGGGCGTGAGATCGCGGCGGGGCCTCCGAGTTCAGAGGCAGGGGAAGATTCGGAGTAGGCATCTACGCTCATGAAGACGCGGACACAGCACGGACACATGGGACACGACACGGGAAAAACTGAATAAGAGGCGTCGACCAATCCTGTTCGAGGCGCCTGGCGGGTCTACTTCGGTCATGGTTTAAAGGATAACAAAGCGATAATGAAAGACACCATGCTGCGCGGCGGTGGCGACGTTGCCTAACGGATAACCGAGGCGTTTTTTTATGAAGAGCACAACACAACCACCAACAACGTGACGCCGACCCCGAGGGAACGCCGTTCGTCATCCGCCTTCCTGCTTCACTGTTGTTGTCTTTCAATCATGAGCGAAGAGACCCGCCAGGCGCCTCGAACCGGATTGGTCGACGCCTCTCGTTGCCTTTTTTCACCGTGCCGTGTCCGTTGTGTCCGTGCCGTGTCCGCGTCTTCATGAGCGTAGATGCCAGCGCCGGATCTCAACGTTCTACACTTGTTGACCACCAGCTGCGACGCCTGAACGTGCTTCTCGCTGCATCGATGTGGCTTCCTCGGACAGCCCGTCCAGCAGCGCGACGATATGGCCGCGCGACGTGCGCGGATTCATCACCGTCACACGCAGCACGCGGCGGCCGCCTAACACCGTGGTCGTGATCCAGCCGCGGCCGCTGCGGTTGTAGCGCTCGCGCAGGACGCGGTTGAACTCGTCCACGGCGGCGGCGTCTTCGCCGGCCGCGCCCACCCATCGGAAGCAGAGGATGTTCGACTCGGGCTCGTGCAGCGCGACGAACCGGCTATGCACGGAGATCGCGCCGTAGAGCTCGCGCGCGACGCCGCACAGGTGATCGTAGATCGCGCCTAACCCGGAAGCGCCGTAGCGCTCGAGCGCCGCCCACACCTTGAGCGCATCGGCGCGGCGGGAGCACTGAAAGCTGCGCGTGCCCTGGTCCCACACCCGGCCGTCTTCGTCGCCGTGAAAGAGATACGGCGCGCGTTGGGCGAACGCGCCATCCAGGTCGCGCTCGTCGCGCACCAGGAGCATGCCGGCCGAGAGCGGCAGCAGCATCATCTTGTGCGCATCCCACGCCACCGATCGCGCGCGCGCGACGCCGCGCATACGGTCCCGATGCGTGGACGAGAGCAGCGCCGACGCGCCGTGCGCCGCGTCGACGTGGAACCAGACCCCGTGCGCCTCGCACAGTGCGCCGATCGCGTCGAGATCGTCGAACGAGCCGGTCGCCGTGCTGCCCGCCGTGGCGACCACCGCCATCACCGGCACGCCCTCCGCGGCCAGCGCCTGCAACCGAACGGTGAGCGCCTCCACGTCCATGCGCCAATCGCGCGACGGGATGGCGATCGCGCGGTCGAGCCCGAGGCCTAACTGCGCCACCGCGCGCGTGACGGCGTAGTGCGCGTGCTCGCCGCACACCACCACCGGCAGCGGCCCGTCGGCGGCCGACACGCCGTGCTCCCACGCGTTAGGCAACGCCCGCGCGCGCGCGGCCAGCAGCGCCGTGAACGTCGCCTCCGTCCCGCCCGACGTCAGCGTGCCGCCCGCGCCCGCGTGCCATCCGATGAGACCGGCCATCCACCTGATCAGCTGCGTCTCGAGCACCGTCGCGCTCGGCGACATCTCGGCGACCGCCACCGATTGATTCATAGCCGCGATCACCGGTTCCATCCAGACGGCAATCGGCAGCGGCGCCGACACCTGATGCCCCATACACATGGGATGCGCCAGCTGGTTCATCGCATTCATGACGTCGAGCTCGACGCGACGCGCCACTTCATTGAGTGGATGGCCGCTCTCCGGGAGCGGTTCGTCGAAGCGCGGGGCGATCTCGGCGGAGCCGAGCGCCGTCGAGACGGGATCCGTGCCGTCGCGCGTGCGCAGGAAGTAACGCGCCGCGAGATCGACAAATGGGAGCGCAGCGTCGCGCTCCATGTCCTGCTCGAGCAGGTCGAACACGGGATGTCGCATGTAAAGAAAAAATGACGAGGTGATGCGCCGGCGCGGCGCGCGCCTTACGCCGCGCCGCCGAGCGGAATGTCGAGGATGCGGCGCCCGCCAACGGGCTCGACGGTGAGGTAGCACTGCACCCGGTCAATTGTGACCGGCTCATCCACGCGCACGCGCAAGAGCCGGCGTTCGCCCGCGGCCGTCAACGTCGTGAAGAAGCTGAGCGTGCAATGGGGCGAAAACGCAAAGCGCGCGCGCTCGAAGCGCAAACGCCGACCCGCGATGCGCTCGTGCAGCGCGCGCAGCGCGCCGTGCGGATCGAGCGGCAGCACCACGATGTCCGTCTGCATGAAGCGCATGGGACGCCCGAATTGCAGCGTGAGCGGCAGCGTCTGCGCGGCTGCAGTCGTGAGCTCGTCGCGCAACTGGTCGAGCGGTGTGTCGGCGGGAATCGGGCCGACGCCTGAAGATCCGACGAGCGTGATGTGCGGTGTGGTGTCCTTGGCGAGTTTCGGATCCGCCCATCGTTGCACCTCGAGCACCGCGTCGCGTGACGGCCCGGTGAGCTCCGCAACGATGAAGAATCCGCGTTTCATAAGGAAAAACTATCGAGAAATCGGTCATCAGGACACTGGATTTCGATGCGGACAAACGATCGTGATTCGAGCGCATGTTCCGGTCAACGCGGCCATTTCCTAAGCGGTTCTAACATCCGCGCGCGACATCGCGTGCTCTGACGGACGATGCTCCATCGGGCATGCCCATTGCCCTTTGGCCGTCCCGCCTCTCCGCGATGAGCACACAGCTGCATGCCTCGCCGAAGTGAGGCCGGAGCTGACTCCGACGGAGGAACCACGCGCCGTCGCGCAGAGCGTCGTCGCGCATCCATGCACCGATCTCGCACCCGTCATCGATGCGGACACAGATAGAGTGGATAATCATCGGGACATATGCGGCGGCGCTGTTCGTGCTGTCGCTCTTCAGTCTCAATCGCTATGTGATGATCTCGTTGTTCCGGCGGTATCGCGGCCATCCCCGCGCGCGCCCGCCGGAGCCGACGCCGATGCCGCGTGTCACCGTGCAACTGCCGGTGTACAACGAGCTGTTCGTCGCCGAACGATTGATCCGGTCGGCATGCGCGCTCGACTACCCGCGCCACTTGCTCCAGGTGCAGGTGCTCGATGATTCGACGGACGAGACGCTGACGCTGACGCGGCGCCTGGTACGGCAGTATCGCGCGAAAGGGTTTCAGATCGAGCACCTGCACCGCGAAGATCGCACGGGCTACAAGGCCGGCGCGCTGGAATACGGACTCGAGCGCGCGATGGGAGAGCTCGTCGCGGTGTTCGATGCCGATTTCGTCATCCCGCGCGATTTCCTCCGCAATACCGTTCCGTACTTCAGCGACCCGAACGTCGGCGTCGTGCAGGCACGGTGGGACTACCTGAACGAAGATTACTCGCTCCTCACGCGGGTGACTGCGTTAGGACTGAGCGGACAGTTCGTGATCGAACAGCCGGCGCGCGACCGCGGCGGGCTGTTCCTCACGTTCAACGGCACCGCCGGCGTGCTGCGCACCCGCGCGATCCGTGATGCGGGCGGCTGGCAGCACGACACGCTCACCGAAGATCTCGACCTCAGCTATCGCGCCCAACTGGCGGGATGGCGCATCCAATATCTCCCGGCGCTGCCGTGTCCGTCGGAGCTGCCGCCCGACATGCACGCGCTCAAGACGCAGCAGTACCGTTGGACGAAAGGCTCCCAGGAGACGGCGCGCAAATTGTTTCTTCCGTTGTGGCGGGCAGCGATCCCGTTGTGGCAGAAGCTCCAGGGCACGGCGCACCTGCTCGGCAACTCCGTGTATCCGTTTCTGCTGGTGGTGGGCATCCTGAATCCGATCGTAATGTTCATCGCACACAAGGATCGGGTGAAGCTCTCCTGGGCGATCTCGGCGTACTTTCTGATTTCGTTAGGCGGGACGTTCAGTTATTACGCGGCGGCGATCAAGGAGATTCGCGTCGATTGGCGCCGCCGCATGGCGTGCTTCCCCCTGTTCCTCGCCGCGTCGATCGGACTGAGCGTCTACAACGCGCAGGCGGCGATCGAGGGATTTTTGGGCAAGCGCACGCCGTTTCTGCGTACACCCAAGTACAATCTGAACACCGGCCAGTCACAGGCGGCGCGCCGCAAGCGCTATCGGAGCTCGTTCACCAACAGCACGCTGTTCGAGCTGGCACTGGGTATATACACGGCAACGGCATTTCTGTACGCGCTGTACGTGGGTGAATGGGGCGCGCTGCCGTTCCTGCTGCTCTTCGCCACGGGCTACTTGCTCGTCGGCGGTTATTCGGTGGCGCACGTCATGAACATCAGCCGAGTGAAACTGGCCTCGACGACGCCGCAGGTGGTGATAGACGAAACCGCGATGTCGCAGCAGCTGCCCGCGGCGGCGGCTAACGCGGGTCGGTCCGACGTCGCACGCGTCGTCCGACCGGTGACGACGCTGCTGCCGCTCGTGCTCATGGCGCTCCTGCTCCATTGCGACCGCGGCGACATGACGCTGCCCGCCGCGTACACGAGTCAGCGGCCGGGTCCGGCGGTCTTGCCGGCGGGAACGGTGGGACTCGATTCCCTTCCGTTGGTGCAGAAGGATGCACAGCTCAGTCCGGTCGCGCCGCAACCCGGCGACCCGACCGGGATGTTCTGGTTCGTGTCCTCGGGCCCGACGTTCGACTGGCGCATGCGCGCCAGCGGCCTAACGAGTGGGCGCGCGTATCGCGTACAGCTGTCGGTGGACGGTCAGTCCTTCGACGTCGCGAGCTCGCGGGCGGATTCTACCGGCGCGCTCATTGCATCAGGCCGGTTATTCGCGTTCATGGACCAGGTGTGCATGGGCGGGAGCCAGCACCCGAGCATCGCGTTGGCGGGGCATCACGTGATCGGCGTGGTCGTGAAGAACGACGGCGCGCCACGCCGGGGCGGCGAGACCGGCGGTTCGGTGACCGGCAGCAGCGGGTCGAGCGTCGCGTGCTCCGGCAATGGCGATGGAGATTTCGGCGCCGCGCTTTCGGAGCTTCACAACTTCCAGTTCAGCGGCACGTAGCGCACCGACCGTCACCCGGAGCGTTCTACGGCCGGGTGGGAGTCGTGTCGGTCGAGACGTCGCCGCACGCGGCGGCGGGCACGGCGAGCACCAAGCGGACTCCTGCTCCGCTCGCCGCATCGTACACATCGCTCTTCACGCAATCCCCTAACGCGGACGCGAGAGAATCGGGAGACGACCCATAGAGCGGCGAGCGGTAATCGATGACGACGAACACGGGTGCGGCGCCGGCGCCGGCGATCACCGGCGCGAGTGGCGCGCGTTGGGCAGCGCGGCGGATGGGGAGATCGAGACGGCCGTGCAGGTAGTACGAGAGCGGCTCGTACATCTCCGAGGGTTGCACGACGACCGCGGCCGCCTGATGCTGCCGGGCGAGCAAGTCGTGCGCGATGGATCGGTAATCGCTGTCACGCGATTCGACGGCGTAGGTGCGCCACGAGCCGAGGCAGATCGCGGCGGCGATGCAGGCGAGCGCGAATGCGCAGGCGCGTCGAGACAAGCGGGCGAGCCCGGCGCCAAGCAACAAAAACAGGAACGAGGTGGAATACAGGAAATAGCGCGAGAGGTCGACTTGCCGATGTATCGAAATGACCGCACCAAGGATGACGGGGATGAGCACCGCGAGCGTGAGCGCTCGCGCCCGAGCGCGGTAGGCCTGGCGCCACACGCGCGCCACGGCGACCACGACGACGGCCACGATCACCGGTTGGGCAAGCAACAGCGACAGGAATCGCCGAATCGAGTCGCGGCTCGGCGTGTAGCGGACGTCGGAGAACGCGCGCACCAATTCATCGGAATAGAAGTACACGCCGTGGATGGCGGTCACGGGGTATTGCAGCAACGCTTGCGCGGCGCCGACGATGCCCAACGCACCGCGCCAGGCCTGGCTGGATGCGGCGGCGTGCGGCGCGGCGAACGCCACGATGCCCAACGCAGCGACGACGATCGCGCCGTTGGCACCGGCCCACTGCGCGAACGCGCGGCGCCGGCGCGAGAGCGGGATCTCGCGCCCGATGACCAGCAGCGCATCGAGGTTGATGGCGACGAGCAGCGGGCCCGACACGACGTTGGTGCCGAGCATCGCCATGGAGAGGATCGCGTAGGCGGCGAGCGCGCCGAGGGCGCGGCGCGGCGGGATGTCGTGCGCGGACACGACGTCGTCGCGCCACACGAGATAGGCGAGCATGACGCCGGCAGCGACCAACGCGAGCGGCATGTACATGCGCGCTTCCTGCGCGAAGTAGAGATCGAGCGGCGAGAGCGCCGCGAGCGCGGCGCCAATGCACGCGGCGCGGCGGGACACCGTGCGCAGGCCCAACGCATAGACGAGCGGAATGAGTGCGATGCTCGCGATGAGCGATGGCGCGCGGAGCGCGGCTTCGGACGCGCCGGCCACGTCGATCCACAGTTTGAGCGCAACGAAATAGAGCGGGCCCAGCGGACTGGCGCGGAGGTTCGCCCAGAGGTTGGGCCACGGCAGGTGGGCAACGTACCATGAGTTCGCTTCGTCGAGCCAGAGGTTGGCCTTGCCTAACCCATGCACCCGCAATACGAGGGCGGCCAGCATGAGAGATCCGATGAGCAACGACGTGCCGGCGCCCGTCCGTTCGCGCCCCACCGGGTGGGCATCGGTGGTGGGGCGTGCGGTGGTGCCGGCAGTCGTCACGATCGTGGTTGCCATGTTCCTCTACGGACCGAAAGGCTTGCTGACGCGGCACGCCTCGTCGTCGGACAAGAACGGCGTGACGCGGATCGCCATCGCGACCAAGGACAGCGCGTTCAACGTGGTCCCTCCTTCGCGCGGCGGCGCGAGCGGCTCGGTGTGGTTCAAGGCGCGTGCGCCGTCGCTCGCGCTACAACTGCGCGCTGCGGGGCTCGTGCCATCGAAGCGCTACCAACTCGAACTCTCCACGGATCAGGCCGTCTACACGGTGGCGAGGCTGACCTCGGATGCCCAGGGTCGCCTGGCGTTCGACACGACGTTGACGCAGCTGGCGGACGACGCCTGCGTCGTCGCGAATCGTGTGCCGCCGCTCCCGTTGCGGGGGCGCGTGAAGATCAAGTTCTGGGTCCGCCGTGACGCGAGTCCGGCGGTGGCAGGCAGCGCGTGCTCTGGTAACGGCGACGGGGACTCCACCTACGCGCTGCTGGAAGAGAACGTCGGGACGTTTTACGGGACGCAACATTAGCGTCGCTAACGGTCGGCGCGTCCCCGCCACCGGATTTCGGTGGATGACGCCAGGTCGGCCAGGTACATCTCGACCGCCGCTTCGCCTAACGCAGCATCCTCGATGAGCGCGTCGAGCTCGTAGTTGATCGCGATGCCGAGCGGGTTGAAGTCGGTCGACCCGACGCGGACCCAGTGGCCGTCGACCACACTCGTCTTGGCGTGCATCATCGCGCCGTTCCACTCCCAGATGCGCACGCCGTTGCGCAGCAAGCGATGGTACACGCGTCGCGTGAGGCGACGGACCCATGGGTGGTCGTACTTGCTCGGCACCAGCAAGCGAACATCCACGCCGTCCTGCGCCGCGCCGGCCAACGCCTCCAGCTCGGCCGCCGACGGATAGAAGTAGGCGCTCGCGATCCAGATGAACTTCTCGGCCGAGGCGGCTTGCAGCTGCAGCGCGCGCGCCACGCGCAATCGCCACGGCTCACCCTCGACGATGCCCACCACCGCTCCCCGTGCCGTCTGCGGATCGGTATCGGCGCCGCGCGCCGGGCGCACGAGCTGCCGGCGACGCCAGCGGCGGGGGCGCTGCTCGAAATTGGCCCGCCGCCACATCACCTGGAACGCACGCGACATGTCCACCGCCGCGGGTCCTTCGATCCGGACCGCCGTGTCGCGCCACGGCGCCGTGCGATGCCGGCGCATGATGCCGGACCATACTTCGCTCAGCCCGAAGCCGCCGGTGATGCCGATGGCGTCGTCGGTGACCAGAAGCTTGCGGTGGTCGCGCGGCAGGAAGCCTAACCAGGTACGAATCCCGGGCGGATTGAACATGCGCACGTGCACATCGGCATCGCGCAGCCGCTTCCAGTACGCACGCCCTGCCCCGCGGCTTCCCACCCAATCGGCCACCATGCGCACGCGCACGCCGCGCTTCGCCGCGGCGATCAGCGCGTCGGCAAACCGGTTGCCGACGGAATCGGCGCGCACCAGATAACATTCCAGCGCCACGCTGTCGCGCGCGTCGGCAATCGCCGCGAGCATCGATTCGAACGCCTGCCCGCCGTCGCGCAGCAGCTCCACGCGATTGCCGGCCGACGCGCCAGCGGATGCGATCCGCCACAGTCCGCGCGTGAACGACAGCATCCGGATGGGCATAGGCACCCGGGCCGCGGATTGGATCGGCGTGACGTCGACAGACAATGGTGAGGGCGAGCTCATGACTGGAACCGGCCGGTGGTATCGCGTATAAGGTAGTGTCGCCGGCGAGAACCGGGCCAGCGACCCCATCACTTTCTTTCGTCGAACGCACTCACACCCAATGCCAGACGCACCGACAGGAACGTATCCGCGCTCCCCGCTCGATCTCGACGCCGACACCATGCGGCGACTCGGCTATCGCGTCACGGACACCATCGCCGAGCATCTGTCGACGCTGCGCACGCAGCGTGTGTTGGACACGCTGCCGCGGCGGGCGACCGAGCGGCTGATCGCGGCGCCGCCGCCCGCGGCGGGTTCGGACATCGACGCGCTGCTCGCATTCTTGCGCGAGCGCGTCTTCGCGCACGCGGCGCGGGAACCGCACCCGGGATTCATCGCGTACGTCCCGAGCTGCCCCACGTTTCCGGCAGCGTTAGGCGACTGGCTCGCCACCGGCTACAACTTCTTCGCCGGCGTCTGGCCGGTGGCGGCGGGCCCCAACCAGATCGAAGTCCTGGTCCTCGAATGGTTCCGCACCTGGCTCGGCATGCCTAACGGGGCGGGCGGGCTGCTGACGACCGGCGGATCGGCGGCCAATCTCACCGCGATGATCGCCGCGCGCCACGCCGTGGTGGGCGACGATGGGTCCCGCATCGCGCGGCTCACCGTGTACGCCTCGGACCAGACGCATTCGTCGGCCATCCGCGCCGCCTGGGTGGCCGGCGTGCCCCGTCCTAACGTGCGCCTCATCACCTGCGACGCCGCATTTCGCCTGCCGGTGGATCGGCTGGCCGACGCCATTGCCCGGGATCGGGCGCAGGGTCTCATCCCGCTCATGATCGTGGCCAACGGCGGCACGACCAACACCGGCGCCGTGGATCCCCTGGGGCCGCTGGCCGACCTCGCGGCGCGCGAAGGCATCTGGCTGCACGTCGACGCGGCGTACGGCGGGTTCTCCGTTCTCGCCGACGACGGCCGCCGAGCGCTCGCGGGGATCGAGCGCGCCGACTCGGTGACGCTCGACCCGCACAAATGGCTCTACGTCCCGTTCGAGTGCGGATGCGTGATGGCGCGGGAGCCCACGCGGCTCAAGGCCGCGTTCCGGATCTATCCCGACTATTTGAAGGATGCCGAAAGCGATGGCGACGAGATCAACTTTGCCGACTACGGCGAGCAGCTGACGCGCTATGCGCGCGCGCTCAAAGTGTGGCTGAGCGTGAGCTACTTCGGCACCGACGCGCTGCGGGCGGCGATCTCGTACAGCCTGTCGCTCGCCGCGCACGCGGAAGCCCTCGTGCGCCGCGAGCGGGACCTGGAAGTGCTCGCGCCGGCGACGTTAGGCATCCTGTGCTTCCGGGCGCATCCTGCCGGCACGGACGACGCGGCGGCGCTCGACGCGCTCAACGAGCGCATCAACGCCGCCGTGAATGCGGGCGGACGGTTCTTCATCTCGAGCACGCGCATCCGCGGCGCGCTGTCGCTGCGCATCTGTCCGATCGGATTCCGCACGACGCGCGAGGACATGGCCGACTTCGTGCGCGAGGTCGCCGGGTTGGCGTCCTCCGTTAGGCGTTAGGCGGCTCGGCACGCGTCGCCATGCCCATCGCGTGGTAGCCCTTGTCCACGTACACCACCGCGCCGGTGATACCGCTCGCATGCCCGCTCGACAGAAACGCCGCCGTCGCCCCGACCTCCGCGGGCGTGAGCGGCTCCGTGAGCGGCGCATTGGCCGACGCGTAATCGACCATCTTCTCGATGATGCCGATGGCGCTCGCCGCGCGCGACGCGAGCGGGCCCGCCGAGATGCAGTTCACGCGCGCGCCGAACCTGCGTCCCGCTTCGTAGGACAGCACGCGCGTGTCGCTCTCCAGCGCCGCCTTCGCCGAGGACATGCCGCCGCCGTAGCCCGGAATCACGCGCTCGCTCGCCAAATACGTGAGCGAGAGAAACGAGCCGTGCGGCCGCAGGAGCGGACCCAAGCGCTGGACGAACGCGACCATGGAATACGCGCTCACGCCCACCGCCGTGAGGTATCCGGCGCGACTCGTGTCCATCAACGCCTTCTTCACCTCGGGCCCGTTAGCAAGCGAGTGGATGACGATGTCGATCGGCCGTTCGCCGAAATCCGACACGAGGCGCGCGGCCAGGCCGGCAATGGTGAAGTCGCCGGCGTTCGCGTACCGCTTGTTGGTCCGGATGTCGTCGGGGACATCGGCCATCGTGTCGAACGCGGCGTCGAGCGGATAGATGCGCTCGAAGTCCATCATTGCGCCGCTCGACAAGCGGCGCGACGCATCCATCTTGCCGCGCTCCAGGAGATTGTTGAAGATGTTGAGCGCGGGCGGCCACGTGCCGACGACAACGGTTGCGCCGCATTCCGCGAGCGCCTTCGCGATCGCGAAGCCGTAGCCGCCGTCGTCGGCCACGCCTGCGACCAGTGCGCGCCGGCCCGTGAGATCGATGGTGAACATACGCGGAGGAAATAGCGATTCGCGGTGGCGCCCACAAGGGATAAAGGCGGACACGGCGTGGACAACGACGACAACGACGGAATAAAGGCGGACACGGCGTGGACAACGACGGACAACGACGGAATAAAGGCGGACACGGCGCGGACAAGGACGGACAAGGCCGGACTCCTCGGCTGCAAGGTAAGACGTTCTGCGAGGGGCGGCCAAGGGCGGAGAATGAAAGCGATCGTGCTGCGTGGCGGCGGGGCGTGGCCTAACGGATAGACGATCCGTATCTTGGTGACGGTGATTGACCAAGACGGTCGTGCCGGTTCCGAGGTGACGTCATCACCTCGAGGCCGATTGGACCTGGGCCGTTACTCGCACGCCATGGGGCCCGCGCTTATCCTACGGACATGCCGAACAAGCTCCTCACCTTCCCGATTTCGGAGCACACCCTCGCGAACGATCTTCGCGTGATCGTCGTGCCGACCGGCCTGCCAGACGTCGTGTCCGTGCAGATACCCGTGCAAGCGGGCTCGCGCAACGAAGTCGAGCCCGGGAAGACGGGCTTCGCACATTTCTTCGAACACATGATGTTCCGCGGCACCGAGGCGTATCCTCCGGCGCGCTATCAGGAAGTGCTCACGCGCGCGGGCGCCCGGTCCAACGCGTACACCACCGACGACTACACGAACTACCACACGACGTTCTCGCGCGACGATCTGGCGCGCGTGCTCGAGATCGAAGGCGACCGGTTCCAGCGCCTGCGCTATCCCGAAGAGGACTTCAAGACTGAAGCGCGGGCGGTGTTAGGCGAATACAACAAGAACAGCGCCGATCCCACCGAAAAGTTGTTCGAGGTGATGCGCGACCACGCGTACACCACGCACACCTACAAGCACACCACGATGGGCTTCCTGCGCGACATCGAGGACATGCCCAACCAGTTCGACTACTCGAGGCTGTTCTTCGACCGGTGGTATCGGCCCGAATACACGACGATCCTCGTCGCCGGCGACGTGACGGCGAGCGACGTGCTTCCGTTAGTCGAACGCTACTGGGGCGCCTGGCCGCGCGGCAGCTATCATGCCGACGTGCCGCGCGACCCGGCGCCCTCCGGCCCGGTGTACGCGCACGTGCCGTGGGACACGCCGACCCTGCCGTGGGTCACCACCGCATTCCGCGCGCCCGCGTTCGACGCGACGAGCCGCGCATTCGCGGCCACCGATCTCATGGTCGACCTCTGGTTCGGCCGCACCTCGGCGCTGTACCGCCGGCTCGTCGACGATGAGCAGGTGGTCGACACGCTCTTTGCCTACAATCCTGGCAACGTCGATCCCGGCCTTATCATCATTGCCGCGCGCGTCAAGCAGCAGAGCGATGCGGTACCGGTGCGCGATGCGATCCTCGATACGGTGCGCAGCGCGCGCGAGATGCAGGTGACCGCGAAACGAGTGGCAGACGCCAAAGCGCATCAGCGCTACGGCTTCGTGCGCGAGCTGGACGACACGGAAACCATCGCCGCGACGCTGGCGCGGTTCGCCCACTATGCGCGCACGACGCAGACGCTCGAAGATCTGTTCGCCACGTACTCGCTGGTCACACCGAGCGACGTGCGCGAGGCGGCTCGCGCGGTGTTCACCGATGCGTCGCTCGTCCTGACGACGCTCTCCCATCAGTCGCTGCCGGACGCGATCGCGCATCCGCCGTCGATCGAGCGCGCGACGGCACGGCCGCGCCGCAAGCCGTTGGACATCCTCACGCAAGCGACGCCGCATCCATCGCTCGACGTCAAGTTGATGTTCGGCGTCGGATCCGCACACGATCCCGAAGGCAAGGAAGGGCTGGCTGCCCTTGCCGCATCGATGATCGCCGAGGGCGGCTCGCGAGAGCGGCGAGCCGAGGATGTGCGCGAGGCGCTGTTTCCGATGGCGGCCACATTCACCGCGCAGGTGGACAAGGAAGTGACGACCTTCACGGCGCGCGTCCACCGCGAAACGTGGCGCCCCTTCGCCGACCTCGTGCTGCCGCTGCTCACCGCCCCGGGGCTGCGCGAGGAGGATTTCGCCCGCCTGCGCGATGCCCAACGGAACGCGCTCGTGCAGGACCTGCGCTCGAACAACGAAGAAGAGTTGGGCAAAGAACGACTGCAGTGGAACGTCTTCGCGGGCACGCGCCTGGCGCACCCGGTGTTGGGCACGGAGGCGGGGCTCGCCGCCATCACGCTCGAAGATGTGCAGGCGTTCATCAGCCGGCACTACGTCCAGTCGGCGCTCACCATCGGCGCCGCCGGCGACGTGCCGCCGGCGCTGCTGTCGCGCGTTCGCACGGCGGTCGCGACGCTGCCGGCCGGCGCGCCCGCGCCCGCGCCCGCCGCCAATGTGGCGAGACGCTCGGGTATGCACGTCGAGATCATACAGAAGGAAACGCGCGCCATCGCCATCTCCCTCGGCCACCCGATCGCGGTCACGCGGGCGCACCCCGACTTTGCGGCGCTGTGGCTCGCCCGAACGTGGTTAGGCGAGCACCGGTCCTCGGTGTCGCACCTCTATCAGCGCATCCGCGAGATCCGCGGCCTCAACTACGGCGACTACGCGTACATCGAAGCGTTCCCGGGCGGCATGTTCCAGTTCTTCCCCGATGCCAACCGCCCGCGCCATCATCAGTTGTTCGAGATCTGGATCCGGCCGGTGCCGCCGGAGACGGCGGTCATGACGCTCAAGATCGCGCTCCATGAACTCCGCCGCCTGATCGCCGAGGGACTCACGAACGATCAATTCGTATCAACGCGCGACTATTTAACGAAGAGTGTGCCGCTGTTGACCGCCACCCAGGACCACCGCCTCGGCTATGCGCTCGATGCCCGCTGGCATCGGACCGGCGATTTTACGAGCGACATGCGCGAGAGACTGCGCAGCCTCGACGCAGCGGCGGTCAATGCCGCCATCCGCCGCCACCTCTCGGCACGCGATCTCGAGGTGGTGATGATCGCGCCGGATGCCAGGTCGCTTCGCGAGTCGCTGCTCTCCAATGAGCCGACGACGCTCAGCTACGATGCGCCAAAACCCGCCGAGTTGCTGGCCGAGGACACCGTGATCGGCGCGCAGCAGCTGGGACTCGCGGAAGGCGACGTGCACATTACGCCGGTCGACGAGGTCTTCGCGCGGTGAGCGGCATTACACGCGTGGCATGCGGGTCGTCCTCTCAGGTGCCGCGCGTGATCCTTTCTCGTACTTCTTCGTGTCGACGCTGACCACCGAGCCGGCCCCGCAGATCGGCGCAACGCCGCCGCGCAGTTTGCGGCCGCGCCGAGCGGGCGCCGTGGCGCTGGTCATCGCGCTCGTCGCGTCGTTAGTCGTGGTGACGGCGGCCGCGCATTTCGGCCAGACGTGGGATGAGCCCGCGCACCTCGCGGCCGGCATGCAGTGGCTCGCGCGCGGCACGTACGATTACGACCCACAGCACCCGCCGCTCGCGCGCGTCTTGATCGCGCTCGGTCCACGCCTCGCCGGCGCGACCGCGCACGGCCAACCGACGATGTGGACCGAGGGCAACACGATTCTGTTAGGCAGCGGCCCCTACGCGCGCACGCTGCTCCTGGCGCGACTCGGCGTGCTGCCGTTCTTCGTCCTGCTGCTGGCCGTGACCTGGGGATGGACGCGGTCGCTGTTCGGCGATGCGGCGGCGGTGGTCGCGACGCTGCTCGTGTCGACGACGCCGCAGCTGCTCGCGCACGCGGGCTTCGCGACTAACGATCTCCCGCTCACGGGAACGCTCGTGGCGGCGTTGTGGGCGTTCACGCGATGGCTCGGCCGGCCGGACGCACGCCGGACCGTCGTATTCGCTGTCGCCGGCGCCGCGACCATCGCGACCAAATTCTCGAGCCTTCCCTTCTTCGCGGTAGCGGCGGCGCTCATCGTGTGCGCGTGGTGGGCGATCCCGGCGCCGCGCGACGGTGGAGCGCCGCGCCGCGTCGCATGGCCCGATGTCAAGCGATTGGCTCCGATGGTCGGGGGCGCGGCGGTGCTCGTTGGGCTTCTGGTGTGGGCGGTCTACCGGTTTCACACCCGGCGTGCGTTGGGCGGCCGGCTGCTGCTGCCGGCACCGGAGCTCGTCACCGGGCTTCGCGCGCTCGCCCAACACAACCGCGAAGGCCACACGTCGTACCTGCTGGGCCGGGTAGGCACGCACGGATGGTGGTGGTACTGGTGGATCGCGCTGGCGGTGAAAACGCCGCTGGCGTTGTTGTCGCTCGGTTCGTTAGGCATCTGGTGGGTGCTCGGATCGGCGCGGCGCATCGATTGGCGCATGCTGGCGCCGCTCTGCGGCGCGGCCGCCGTGATGATCGTGGCGATGATCTCGCACATCGACATCGGCGTCCGCCACCTCCTCACGATCTATCCGCTGCTGTCGATTCCGGCGGCCGGCGCGGTCGTCTCGCTCTGGGAGCGCGTCCCGGCGCGGCCGATCGTGCGCGGCGTGTTGGCCGCACTCATTGTATGGGAGACGGCCCAGGCCGTCATCGCCTACCCGGAATTTCTTGCCGACTTCAACGCGCTGGCGGGACGGCACCCCGAGCGCATTCTCGTCGACAGCAACCTGGACTGGGGACAGGATCTCGACCGGCTGGCCGATACGCTGCACGCGCGGCAGGTGCACGCGGTGACGCTCTTCTATTTTGGTTCGGCGCCGATCGGCTCGGTGAACCTCGCCGACACGGTTCGGTTAGGCGGGCAGGCGCCGGCCTCGGGATGGGTGGCTGTGAGCCAGACCTACCTGCAGGGAGACTACCTGTCGTGCTTCACGTGGCTGCGCGAGCACACGCCCGCCACGCGTATCGGCCGATCGATCGTGTTGTACGACATCCTGCCGGATACGGCGCCGCGGCTGCCGCCGCTCACCGGGCCGACGCGCTCACCGGCCGAGTCGTACGGGCCGGTGTTGGCCGGCGCGGCGTCGCGCGACATGTTGTGCTCCGCCCCACGCGTGGCGATCGACGGCGGCCGCGGCACCTTCGTTACGCCTAACGCGGCACCGCCGGTCGCGGCGGCCGGGTCCGGAGCACCGCCGGCCGCCGGTGCTCCGCCCGCGGCGGTGACCGACGCCATGCTGCTCCACGCCGGCAGCGATGCCGGCGCATGGCTGACCAACGGACGCGACTACTCCAACTCGCGCTATTCGCCGCTGTCGCAGGTCTCGACCGCCAACGTGCACTCGCTCTCGCTCGCGTGGGCACACCAGGTCAACACACCGATCGCCGGCCAGGAGAGCACGCCCCTCGAGTCCAACGGCGTGTTGTACTACACGGCGCCACTCGGCGTCGTGATGGCGGTGGACGCGCGCACGGGCCGAGAGCTCTGGCGCTTCGATGCGAAAACGCCGGGCGTCGCCAGCTGCTGCGGCCCGAAGAATCGCGGCGTCGCGCTCTATCACGATCTCGTGTACGTGTCGACGTTCGACGACCATCTGCTCGCGCTCGACAGCCGGAGCGGCCGGGTCGTGTGGGATGCACAGACCGCGGACCCCGACTCGAGCTACAGCATGACCAGCGCGCCGCTCGCGGCTGACAACCTGATCATCGTCGGCATCGCGGGGAGCGAGTTCGGCATACGCGGACACGTCGATGCGTACAACGCGGAGACGGGCGCGCGGGTCTGGCGGTTCTACACGATTCCATCGCCGCAGGATGGCGGCTGGTGGGGACACTGGTCGCGCACCACGCCGGATGGCGATCGGCTGCCGCGCGACATGGCGCGCGAGCACCAGGACAGCGCGCGGTACGCGACGGCGTGGCAGATCGGCGGCGGCGGCGTCTGGAACACCCCGTCGTACGACCCCGCGCTCGGCCTGATTTATTTCGGCGTCGGGAATCCGTCGCCTAACATGGATGGCAGCGTGCGACCGGGGGACAATCTCTATACCACGTCGATCGTGGCGCTCGACGTTCATACGGGCAAGCTGCGCTGGTACTATCAGGAAGTGCCGCACGACGAGTGGGACTACGACGCGACGAGTCCGACGCTGTTGTTGGACGTGACGGTGGACGGCCAGCGCGTGCCCGCGGTAGCCGAAGCGGGAAAGGTCGGATGGATTTACGTGCTCGACCGCCGCACCGGCGCACGCATCCGTCGCACCGACGAGTTCGTGCCGCACGAGAATACGTTCGCTGCGCCGACGCTCGCCGGAACGTTGATCATGCCCGGCATGGGCGGCGGCAGCAGTTGGACGCCGCTGTCGTATTCGCCGCTCAGCGGATTGTTGTACGTGGCCGGCCAGGTGCAGCCGATCAAGTTCACGCTCAAGCCGGCGCCGTTCCAGGTGGGGACGAAGTGGCAAGGCGGGTACCACGTTCCGGCCGGCCCAACGCACGGCACGTTCACCGCGATCGATGCCGTCACCGGCAAAGTGCGCTGGCAGACGGTGACTGCGGAGACGATGCAGGGCACGGCGTCGCTGGCGACGGCCGGCGGCATCGTGTTCTACGGCGAGTCGAACGGTCTCTTCCACGCGGCGGATGCGCGGACGGGCGCGCTGTTGTGGACCGTCCGGTTAGGCGGCGCGCCGCGCGCGCCGGCGATCACGTACGCGCTCGACGGGCGCCAGTACATCTCGGTCGCGGCGGACCAAACGCTGTTCACGTTCGCATTGCCGCAGTAGGCGTCCCGGGCCGATCGGCCGGGCAGAAAAACGAACGGGGCCGGCTGCGAAGGCCGGCCCCGGTTCGTCGTCGCCACTGCCGCGCGCCTTACCAGATGCCGCGCGGGTGCAACCCCTGCCCGCCTAACGATGGCCGCTCCGGCGCCACGCGGGCCATCCCGCCCTGCTGATGGATCTGGCAGTGATCGTCGTCCGCGATGATGCCGCCGCGGAAGATCGAACCCAGCGAGTTGGGCATCGGCCGCGGGCCCGCCATCGGACCGGGATCGGGCGACTCCGCCACCACGGTGGGCATCGGCGCGCGACGCGGCGTGATCGCGCTCACCGCTTCCACGGTCGGCGTCAGCGTATGGCGGGCGCGCGGGACGTGCGCCTTCCGCGGCGCCTCCTTCCCCTGGTTCCCGTTGCCCAACCCGAGCTCCACGTTCGACGCCGGTTGCGTCGGCCGGTAGCGCGACAACGCGAGATCCGACGTCGGTGCCGCCGCACGATCGAGATCCTTCCGCAATTGCGCGTTCATTGCCGTGGACGACGTCGCGGTCGGTCGACCGCACGCCACCATGATCAATCCGGCCATCGGCAGCAGCGCCAGCGATTTCATCGCGCCCATACCTCTCCTCCTCATCTCCGGACAACAACGTGCGACCGCCTCGGTGGCTCGATGCCTGGCATCACTTTCGCCATGCGCGCCCAACACGCCGACGCGCTCGCGATCTTCGATGGCGCCGCGCACATTGAGAATGTCCAGGGCGACGTGCCGCATGCACCAAGCGCGCCATCACGCGAACCGCGCGAGCCGCAACGGCCTGGGTCGAGCGTCCACTCACGGAGACGTGCGCTGTCCTTCGCCTCGTACAATCACTATAACCACGCCGCGGAACCATGACCACCATTCGGCGGTGCATCGCCTTCAGCGCTGCGCTGGGCCTGGCTGCCCAGCTCGCTTGCTCGCCCGCCTCGGGCGACGCGACCCTCACGGCCCAACAGCGCGCCGCCATTGCCGACACGCTCCGCGCCCGCATGCGAGCCGCGTGCGACCTGTCCGCACCCAACTTCGTCGATCGGCTCATGAGTCTCTACGCGGACACCGGCCGCGTGATCTCGGCGACGGGCGGGCGCATCACCACCACACGCGCGGCGCTCGAGCAGAACATCCGCACGTTCTGGGAAAGCACCGGACAGAACATGCGCCAGCCGCGGTGGGTGTGGGACACGATGGCCGTGGATGTGCTCGCGCCCAACGCAGCGGTGCTCACCGCCACGTACCGGATCCCGCACCTCACGCCGCGGGGCATGCCGCACGTGGTCGGGGGCGCGTGGACCGCCGTGTTCGAGCGGCGCGGTTCGCGCTGGGTGATCGTGCAGGAGCACCTGTCCGACGCGCCACCCATCGGGTGACGTTCCGTTAGTCCGCGGCCGTGTCGACCGGCGCGGGTCCCGTGCGCACGCGCTCGAAGGCATCGAGCCGGTCCATGTCGATGCTCACCACTCCGTCCGGCGTGGGCGGGTTGAACATCGACGTGAACTGCGCGTTCCAGATGATCTCGTCGTCGCGGTACGAAGAACGCGCGTGCACCGTCTGCGAAAACGTCTCGTCGATCCCTTTGAGCAGCACGAGGCACTCGGCGTCCATCTCGCGCAGGTCGGCCGGCGTTAGGCCATAGAGCGGACTCGTCTCGTCGATCGGGTGCACGATGGTCCACGCGAGCGGGAAGAACACGACGTGGCGCCGCTCCAAGCCGAGCTCGTCGAACACGCGCGCCGTTCCATCGTCGGCGGAGCGCCGCGAGAACAACACCTGTGCCTCGACTTCCACGATCTGGTTGCGGCGCTCGTTGACGATGCGAAGCATGAGCGCCGTGATGCCGCGGTAGGGCGCCACCACGGCGTTGGTGCTGAACCGGATCCGCGCCGTCGGACGCGAGAAGCGCGCGAAGATGAGCCCCGTCGACATCGCCAGCACCAGGAGCCCCGTCAACGCTTCCACCACCATCACCAGGCCCGGCAGCACCCCCACAGGATAGACGTTGCCGTAGCCAATGGTGCCGAACGTCTCCACCGAAAAGAAAAACGCCTGGAGAAACCTGCCCTCGGGCATTCCGGTGGGCGGTGTGTTGAGCGCGCCGTGTCCGCACAACAGGAACGCGCACGCGAACGCGATGTTGATCACGAGGTACGTGCTCACGACCGCGGCGAGAAACCGCGGCCACGAGATCGAGAGCGCCGTGTGATACAGGCTCAGCGATTGAAAATATCCAAGCCCGCGACGCTCGACATTGAACGTCCCGTCGCGATTGAGCAGTCGTTTCCGGCTCTCGCGTGCGACGACGCTGCCGAAACCGAGGTCGCGTTCTTCCTGAGCCGTCATGCGCTGCCATCTCTCCGGGTGAAAGCCCAACGACAACGAGCGGTCGCGCTCGTTTCCGAACCGATCAATGATACCGCGTCCAAACGCGGCGACAACGGTCCGCTGTACGCCACTGTGCGAAGGACGAGGCCGCGGTGCGCGTCAGTTCCCCGAACCGATCCGGCGGTCTCGACCAAAAAAATCTTTCGATGCGCCGGTGTCCGGGCTCGTTACGTGTAGTGCAATTTTGCTGGGGGAACGCTTCGTCATCGTGGTTCCATGTCTTTGCCGCTCACGGACTCGATTCGCACAGTTGCCTGGTGGCGTCAGCTGGAGGGACGCGGGGTAACCGCGCGGCGCGCCGGGATGGCCGGGGCAGTGGTCGGCGTCGCAACCGTTCTGGCGCTGCTGTTCGCGCTCGGGCGATACTTGGCAGCGCCGCACCGCACGCCCTCGTCGCTTCTTCCCATTCTCGTGTGGGAGCTGGCCCGCTGGTACGTGTGGCTCTTGCTGCTCCCGGTGCTGCGTCGCGCGCTCGACGAATCGGTTGCGACGCAGTTCGCGGCGGTGTTCGGGATCTCGGCGCTCCATACTCTGGTGATCGTCGCCGTCGAGCAAGTGGTTCCCGAATTCCTCGCCGGGGCCGCCTCCGGCGCGATCGCATCGTTCGCCGGACACGCCGGCATCATGGCCGCATCGGACCTGCTCGCCTGCGCCGCGCTCGTCGCGGCGCTCCATGCGATCCGGTATCGCGACCGCTTCCGCGAGCGCGACCAGCGCGCGACGGCGCTGCAGGCGCAGCTCGATCGCGCCGAGCTCGAGCTGCTCGGCCTCAGGATCCGTCCGCATTTTCTCTTCAACGCGCTCAACGCCGTGTCGGGATTGATGCACGACGACGTCGATGCGGCCGACGAGATGCTGTCTGCGTTAGGCGAACTGCTTCGCTCGGCCCTCGCGGCCGGCGGCGCGCAGGAAATTCCGCTGCGCGAGGAAGTGGACTTCCTGCGCCGCTATCTGGCGATCATGCGGCTCCGCCTGGGCGACCGGCTGACGACGAACATCGAGCTCGACGCCGGCGTGGTGGACACGCTCGTCCCGAATCTCGTGCTGCAGCCGTTGGTCGAAAACGCGGTGCGCTACGGCGCGTCGCGTCTCACGGGCACGGTGCACGTCGAGGTTCGCGCCGAGCGATGCCCGAGCGGCGTCCGGCTCCGCGTGATCGACAACGGCCCTGGCCTGCCGGCGCTGCGCGAGGGCGGCCGCCGCCGCGACGGCATCGGGCTCCGCACGACGCGCGAGCGCTTGCGCCAGACGTACGGCACCGCGTACCGGCTCGAACTGATCAACCGGCCTCCGCCTAACGGAGGTGTGGAGGCCGTCCTCGTGCTGCCGTTCCGTCCCGACGTGCGCCGCCGCGTCTCCTGAGCCGTGGGTCCCGGACGCCGCATCCGAATCATGATCGTCGACGACGAGCCGCCGGCGCGCGCCCGATTGCGCCGGCTGCTCGAGAGCGAAGACGGCGTCGAATTGCTCGCCGAATGTGCGAACGGCGCCGACGCGATCGCCGCCATCGAGCGCGATGCGCCCGACCTCGTGTTCCTCGACGTGCAGATGCCTGGCCTCGACGGTTTCCACGTGATCGAAGCGCTCGACGTGGCGCGGCTGCCGGCGATCGTCTTCGTGAGCGGCTTCGACGAGTACGCGCTGCACGCCTTCGACGTGCACGCCGTCGACTACCTGCTCAAACCCGTTGGGCGAGAACGCTTCCGCACCGCCCTCGCCCGCGCCCGCGAGCGCTTGGCGTTAGGCGACGCGGCCGCGCCCGATGCGCGCCTCTTGGCACTCGTGGCCGAGCTGCGAGCGGCGCGCGCCAGCCGCGAACGGCTCGCCGTCAGGCACGAAGGCCGGGTTCAGTTCGTCCGCGTGGGCGACGTGGACTGGGTGGAAGCAGCGGCGAACTACGTGCGGCTGCACGCCCGCGGCGGCGTGTTCGTGCTCCGCGAAAGCATGAAGCGCATGGAAGCCCGCCTGCCGAGCGACTCCTTCCTGCGAATCCACCGCTCGACGATCGTGAACTTCGATCGGGTGCGCGAAATCCAGCCTTGGTTTCACGGTGAATACATCGCCCTGCTCACCGACGGGACGCGGCTCGTGGTCGGCCAGGCATACGCAGGCCGGCTGAGAGAGCTCATGGGCTGAGGGCTACGACCGTTGCCGATGGCATATATCTAACGTAGTATATATGTCATGAAGCGCACCAGCATTTTCCTCGACGCCACGTTGCTCCGGCGAGCCCACGAGTTTGCGCGGCGCGAAGGAAAAAGTTTCGCGTCGGTCGTGCGCGAAGCCCTGGCTTTGTATATCGCGACGCCAGGCAAATCGCAGTCGCGGCTACCGAGTGTCGCCGGAAGCTTTGCGAGCGGGCGCAGCGACACATCCGAGCGGGTCGACGAACTGCTCTGGCCGGAGCCCGATCGCTGACAGTCCTCGCCGACTCCGGCGTCTTGTACGCGCTCATCGATCGCGACGACGCGTGGCACAGCCGCGTTCGCACCTGGTGGGAGCGGTCACGAGAAGATGTTCTCGTTCCGGTCGTTGTGCTGCCCGAAGTGTCCTATCTCCTGGGCCGGCGTATCGGTGCAGACGCCGAGCTTGCGTTCACGCGAGCGATTGCAGATGGCGAATTCACGCTCGAGGGACTCACGTCCGAAGATGTCGAGCGGGCGGCTGATCTCATGAGCATCTATCTCGACACGCCGCTCGGCCTCGTCGATGCGTGTGTGGTTGCGGCCGCCGAGCGACTCGACATCGTGAAGGTGTTGACGGTGGACCGCCGCCATTTTTCGTTGGTCAGGCCGCTTCACGTTCCATCGCTGAGGCTTCTGCCGTAGGTGATCCGAAGGCTCTCACGGAGCGGCGAGGTCGGCCGCGGCGTTAGGCGCCGGCGCGCGGGTGGGCGACCCGCGATTGGTGTTCCTCACGGTGGGCAGGCAACGAGATGCTCGTTCCGCAACAGGACGACCGCACCCGAAAAAATCTGATGTCGCTCGCCGATCCGGGCGGAACGATCGTGCGCCATGCGCACTTGCCATCCCCGTACGCCGAGCAGAGCCTTATGGGTATGCCACATACCGCCGAGCACTGGACCGCGGACCGCGTACGCGCGTTGCCTGACGACGGAAACCGGTACGAGCTCATCGAGGGTGCGCTGGTTGTGACGCCGGCGCCTCGCGGACTTCATCAAGAGGCCATCATGGGCCTCGTGACGCGACTGGAGCCATGGCTCCGAGAGACTCGTATCGGCAGAGTGTTGTTTTCGCCGGCCGATCTCTCGCTCGGCGAAGACGAAGTGCTCCAGCCCGATCTGTTCGTGTACCAAACTGCCACGGGCGCTCGGCTTCGCGACTGGGATGACATCGTTGCGATGCTGCTGGTCGTAGAAGTCATCTCCCCGTCCACCGCGCGATACGATCGGCAGCTCAAGCGAAGGCGCTATCAGCGCGCGAGCATCCCTGAGTACTGGATCGTTGATCCGGATGCGCGGCTGATCGAGCGCTGGCGCGCCGGCGACGATCGTCCGGACGTGATGACGGACCACGTCCTGTGGGCGCCGGATCCCAACCATCCCGCGTTCGAGCTGGACGTGTCCGCATACTTCGCGGACGTGTTGGGCGACTGAGGCCGGCCGAGGCTGGTCGGTAGCCTAACGGGACGAGGGCCGTTGTCGGCTGCTCACTGAGCCGAAGGCCTGCCGGCCCAGCAGCAGCCTGCCTAGCGACCGGCGTCCCTCGCGGCGCCGCTCCTGTCCCTCACCCCTCCGGGTTCGTCCCGAATTCGTTGTTCCCGTTGCGTCGAGCACGGGATACTACGCCTCCCGGCGTCGCGCGCGGGCAGCGACCAGCGTGCGATGCGCATGCCGTCCTGTACCGTGGAGGCACGTATGCGATGTTGCTCGTCAGTGCTCGCCGCCTTTGCCACCCTCGCGATTGCCGCGGTGGCGGGGGCACAACAACCCGGCCAGCAAGAAGCCGTGATCACCGGAACGGTCGCCACCGCGGCAGGCGCACCGTTGCCGTACGCGAGCGTGTTCCTCAAGGATCTCAGACTGGGTGTCGTCACCGGCACGGACGGCACGTATCGCCTGGTGATCCCGGCCGCGCGCGTCAGCGGCAAAACCGACAGCCTCACCGTCCGTCTCATCGGGTATCAGGAGAAGGCGGTGGCCATGGCGATCACGCCCGGCGCGCACGCGGAGAACTTCGTACTCGAAGCCAATCCGCTCCGGTTAGGCGAAGTGGTGGTGACCGGCGAGGGGACGTCGACGACGCGCGAAAAGTTGGGCAACGTCATCAACACCGTCGACACGTCGCTCATCTCGCGGTCCAACGAATCGAACGTCGTGTCCGCGCTCGCGGGCAAAGCGCCGAACGTCGAGGTCAACTCGTCGTCGGGCGACCCGGGCTCGTCGTCGTACATCCGCATTCGCGGACCCAAGACGATCACGGGCACCGGCCAGCCGCTGTTCGTCGTGGACGGCGTGCCGATCGACAACTCGACGTACTCGACCGAAATGAATCCGCTCGCCGGGACGACGGCGCCGAATCGCGCGTCCGACATCAACCCCGCCGACATCGCGTCGATCGAGATCCTCAAGGGCGCCGCCGCCGCCGCGATCTACGGCGCGCGCGCGGGACAGGGCGTGGTGCTCATCACGACCAAGAAAGGGCAGTCAGGCCAGACGCGATACTCGCTCAACTCGAGCTATTCGTTCGACAACGTCAATCACAAGATCCCGTTGCAGACGACGTACGGCCACGGCAACGACGGCGTGTTCCCGTCCTGCGACGCGTCGAATCCCGACGGACTGCCCATGGATTCGCTGTTGGATTGCGGCCCGTCGACCAGCTCGAGCTTCGGGCCCGTCCTCGCGCCCGGCACCCCGGTGTACGATCACTTCGACGAGCTGTTCCACACCGGTCACGAGTGGAACAGCACGCTCTCGCTCTCCGGCGGCAACGACCAGACGCTCTACTATCTGTCCGCGGGCCGCGACAACGACAACGGCGACATCAAGGGGCCTAACGACTTCTACGACAAGACCACCGTTCGGCTCAACGCGTCGCACCGGATGTTCGACAATCTCAACGTCGGCATGGACATCTCGTACGTCAACACGCAGGGTCACTTCCTGCAGCAGGGCTCGAACGTCGACGGGCTCCTGTTAGGCGCACTCCGGACGCCGCCTGAGTTCAACAACCAGCAGTTCCTGTCGCCCACGACCGGGCTCCAGCGCTCGTACCGGTTCCCGTTCCCGTCGGTCAACTCGGCGCTGGACACGCGCGGATACGACAACCCGTTCTACATCATCAACCAGGATCTCGCGCAGAGCCAGCTGAATCGCACGTACGGAAACCTCAACGCGACCTGGGACGCACTCGACTGGCTCAACTTCAAGGAGACGTTCGGCGCCGATTACTACGGCGACGAGCGACTCGAGGGATTCCCGCAGTCGAGCTCCGGTCAGCCCACGGGCCAGGTGATCCGCGCCGACTTCAAGTCGTTTCAGCTCGACCAGAACCTGACCGGCACGGCGTCGCACACGTTCAGCCCCAGTGTGTCGGGGTCGCTGACCCTTGGGCAGAACATCAACGCGCGCGACTTCCGGCAGATCGCCGTCACCGGCATCACGCTCGTGGCGCCGCAGCCGTTCGACCTGCTGAACACCGCCAACTGGACGCCTAACGATTCGCAGTCGGTGATCCACAGCGAATCGTACTTCGGCCAGGCGGACATCAATCTGGCCGACCGCGTTTTCATCAGTGCGGCGGCGCGCAACGACGGGTTCTCCGAGTTCGGCGTCAGCTCGCGCCGGCACTGGTTCCCGAAGGCCAGCCTGGCGTACAACTTCGTCCAGCAGTCCAGCGGCAACAGCGGCATTCTGGATTACGGAAAGTTCCGCTTCGCCTACGGCGAGACGGGCACCGAGCCGGCGGTGTATTCGACCACGCAGTTCTATGCGTCGGGTGTGTTCTTCGCCGATGCCGGCTGGGGCAGCGCGCTGCTCGAGAATCAGAACGGCAACGGCGGCCTCTCGCAGAGCGCGCAGAAAGAGCAGCCCGATCTCGCGCCCGAGCGCACGAAAGAATTCGAGACCGGCTTCGACCTCGGCTTGTTCAACAACCACGCGGACGCGTCGGCGACGGTGTATCAGGACAAGACGGTCGGCGCGATCTTCCAGGCGCCGCTCGCGGCGTCCACCGGGTTCGTGGTGCAAGCGCAGAACGCGGGCACCATTCGCAACCGCGGCATCGAGACGTCGTTCAACTACCGTCCGATCATGAGCAGCAACCTCACGTGGGAGATCGGGCTGCAGTGGTCGAAGAACGAGAACCGCGTGCTGAGCCTGAACGGGCAGCAGTTCGTGGATCTCTCGGCCGGCGGCGGCGGCGGATTTGCCGGCACCGTGCCGACGGCGTGGCTCGGCTCCAGCGTCGGCGTGATTCGCGGCAACGATTTCGCGCGCTGCGGGCGCGGTCTCAACATCAACGGCATCGACATCGACGCCGGGTGCGGCAGCGCGCCCAAGGGATCGCTGTACATCGGGGCCGATGGATTCCCGGTGCCCGATCCGACGACGCGCGTCATCGCCGATGGCAATCCGGATTGGTTAGGCAGCCTGCGCACGGCGATCACGTACGATCACGTCACGGTGTCCGGCCTGCTTGATGTCAAGCACGGTGGCCAGATCTGGGACGGCACGCGCGGCGCTCTCGACAATTTCGGCACGCACATCGATACCGACGTGCGCGGCCAGAGCCTGGTGTTCGGCAAGAGCTTCATGCCCGGTCCGACCGCGGGCCCGGGCGCCGGAATGCCGGTGGTGATCGACCAGTCGTGGTTCCAGGGAAACGGCGGCGGCTTCGGACCGGTGTCGGCGCAGTTCGTCGAGCCGGGCGGCTACACCAAGCTGCGCGAGATCGCGGTGGCCTACTCGTTAGACCAACCGTGGGTGCGGCAGTTCGGTTTCAGCAGCATCGATCTCCGGTTGGCGGGACGGAATCTGTACACCTGGACCAAGTATCGCGGCATCGACCCCGAGGCCAACCTCGCCGGCGCCGCGGTGCTCATTCAGGGCGTTGACTACTTCAACAACCCGCAGACACGGTCGTTCGTGATCTCGCTGGGCTTGAACCGCTGACCCGAGACGAGAGAGCGACAATGCAGAGACATCTGACACTCGCGGTGAGCGTAGCGGCCTGCGTCGCCATGTGCGCAGCATGCAACGACTGGCTCAGTGGGTCGCAGCTCACGCAGAATCCGAACGCGCCGTCGACGGCGGGACGCGATCAATTGCTCACCGCAGTCGGCGCGGGACAGACCGTGTTTCAGACCGGCGACCTGGCGCGCGTATTCAGCACCTGGATGCAGCAGATGGCGGGCACGGACCGCCAGTTCATTCCAATCAGTCTCTACCAATATCCGGAGGATCAATTCTCGCCCGACTGGACCGAGGTCTACGACGCAGGTGGTCTGATCGATGAGCGCGCATTGGAGAAGGATGCGCTTCAGGCAGGCGACACCGCGTACGCCGGCATCGGCATGATCTGGGAAGCGTTCACGATGGGCACGGCAGCAGACATCTGGGGCGACATTCCATACTCGCAGGCCGTGAGCTCGGTGCTGCAGCCTGCGTTAGACCCGCAGCAGATGGTGTTTGCCGAAGTGCAGTCGAAGCTGGACACGGCACTGGCGTATCTCCGCTGCACGTCACCGACCTGCACGGGCCCGTCGCCGACCGTGGATCTGTGGTTCGGCGACACGCTGCAGTACTGGGCGGAGCTCGCTCACACGTTGAAAGCGCGCTTCTACCTGCATACTGCGACCCAAGACCCCAGCGCGTACGCGCTCGCACTGGCACAGGCGGACTCGGGGCTGTCGGCGCCGACGCACGATTTCGTCTCGTGGCAGAGCAGCGACCCGAACGAATGGAATCTCTGGTACCAATTCATGGTCATCGACCGGTCGGGGTACATCTCGGCCGGCGCGTTTCTGGTGAATCTGCTCAAGAGCACCAACGATCCGCGGCTTGCCATGTACTTCTCTTCGAATGGAGGGACGTTCCTGGGAGCGCCGCCGGGAGGCGGATCCGGCACGTTCTCGACGTTGAGCGCGACGCGTCTCGATCCGGCATTCCGTCAACCGATGGTGACGTACGCCGAGAACGAGTTGATCATGGCGGAAGCAGCGCTGCAGACGGGTCAGCAGAGCATCGCGGATGCCGCATTCAACGCCGAGCGCGCATCGCAGGGGATGCCGTCCAAGTCTGGAGTGACGTTGAACGACATCATCACGGAGAAATACATCGCGCTATTCCAGGAGATCGAACCCTGGAACGACTACAAGCGGACGTGCCTGCCGGCCATCACGCCGGCGCAGCCAAGCGGTGTGCCCGGCCGGTTGTTGTACCCGGAGTCTGCGGAGCGAAACGCGAACAAGAACGTGCCGCCGCCGGCGCAGCAGCCGGCGCGGAACTGGGATCAACCCAATGCGTGTCCGAGTTAGGAAGAAGTGATCGGTGCCGGTGGTGTGGGTGCACGGTTAGGCGGGCAACTCCTTGGCCCGGTGCGCTCACCTTCCAAACCCCGGACAGCCGAGACTCAGGGGGTGCGCGTCGTCGTTCGACGCGCTCCCCCTGAGTGCCTATTGGGAATCGCCCTGGTGCGCATGGGACAGCACGAGTTGCTGGCATCTACGCTCATGAAGACGCGGGCACAGCACGGACACAGCTGACACGACACGAGCAACACCAAGGCGTTGATTCTTTTCTCGGTGCTTTGTCCCTTGTGCCCTGCTTTGTCCGCGTCTTCATGAGCGTAGCACTCCGCCCGTCCGCCCTGCCTCACGATCCATCTATCGTTTGTTCGATTTTTTTTCGCGGTCACGTTTCCCGGAAATTCCCGACGAACCTTTCATGTTCATCGTCATTCCGAACGGAGCGCTACGATCGGGTCGACGCGTGTGGCACGGCGCGCCGGAACGTAGCACGCGGCGATCGCGACACCCATCAGCAACGCGGCGACGGCGGTGAACGTGAGCGGATCGTGTGCCGTGACGCCGAAGAGCTGGTGCGCCATGAGGCGGGTGAGCGCGAGCGCGACCACCGCGCCTACCACGGCTCCGGCGAACGCCATGCGCGCGCCATCGCCGACCACGAGGCGCAACACATCCGAGCGTTGGGCGCCGAGCGCCATGCGCACGCCGATTTCGTTCGTGCGCTGGTTGACGAGATACGAGATCACGCCGTAGATGCCGACGCACGCGAGCACGAGTGCTAACGCAGCAAACACGCCGAGCAGCATCATGAGGAAGCGGCGCGCGGCGAGCGAGTTCGCGAGCACGTCGCGCATCGTCGATACGTTATAAATGACGTCCCGCGGATCGAGCTGCGCCACCGCCTGGCGCACGGGGCCCATCACGGTCGCGGGGTCGCCGGTCGTGCGCAGCACCACCGCGACGCCCGTCGCCGCGAGCCGCATGATCTTGTCGGGCAGCTGCATGAACGGGAAATAGAACTGCGCTTCGATGGCGGACGCGGCGTCGGCATCGAGGCCCCACTGCCTGACATGGTCCACGACGCCGACGATTTCCGCTTCCACGCCGAACGTCGCCAAGTGGACGCGTTTGCCGATCGGATCTTCGTTCGGAAAATAGGTGTGCGCGAACACGCTGTCGACGACGATCACCGTCGGCGCATGTTCGTCGTCTTGCGGCGTGATGAACCGCCCGCGCTCGAGCCGCACGCCCATCGCACGCTGAAACCCATCTTCGGCCAGATAGAACAACGCTTGCGGCATCTCGTTCAGGTTGGCGGGCTTCGGGCGGCCCTCGATCCAGAACGATTCCGTCGAATTGTGCACCATCGGACGCGAGCCGAGCGTTGCCGAGACGGCGTCGACGCCGGGGAGCGTGAGCATCTTGGCATCGAACGCGCGCAGTCGCGCTCGCGTGTCGGCAGGCTCCGTGGAGTACGAGGCCGGCAGGGAGAGGCTGAACGTGACCGAGTGACTGGCGTTGAATCCCGGATCGACGCGCCAGAGTGCGGCGAGGCTCCGCATCATGAGGCCCGCGCCGACGAGGAGCACGAGCGCCATCGACACTTGCGCGGCGACGAACGTGCGTTGCAGCCGGTGGCGCGTGCCGCTCGACCCGCGTCCGCCTTCCTTGAGCACGTCCTGCAAGTTGATCCGCGATGCCTTGACCGCGGGCGCGAGGCCGAACAGGACGCCGGCAAGGATCGAGATGACGAACGTGAATCCGAGAACGCGCGGGTCGAGCGAGATGTCATGCGAGTGCGGAAGCGCGGCCGGCAGCGCTCCGAGCACTGCGCGCATGCTCCAGGTAGCGAAGAGCAGTCCGAGCGCGCCGCCTGCGCCCGCGAGCAACAAGCTTTCGCCGAGCAGCTGCCGGACCACGTGGCGGTGGCTCGCGCCTAACGACACGCGGATCGCGAACTCGCGCGCCCGGGCGGACGAGCGCGCGAGGAGCAGGTTGGCGACGTTGGCGCAGGCGATCAGCAGCAGGAATCCGACCGCGCCCAGCAGCACGAAGAGCACCGGCTGGACGCTGCCCACCTGGTCCTGCTGCAGCGATACGATCGACGCGCCGACGCCTTTGTTCGCCTCCGGATATTCGGCCGCGAGGTGCCGGGCGACGCCTTGCATGTCTGCGTTCGCCTGGCCGAGCGTGACGCCGGGCGCGAGGCGGCCGACCATGCCGGAGCTGAACACCGCCTGTCGGTCGAGGAACGTCGGATCGTTCCACTGACCGATCGGCGTGTACACGTCGCGGTCGTGGCCGTAGAACGTGAAGTCGGGCGCCATCACCCCGACCACGGTGTAGGCGGTGCCGTTGAGATCGATGGAAGTGCCGATGATCGCGGGCGACCCGCCGAAGCGGCGCTTCCAGAATCCGCCGCCCAACACGACAACGGGCGCGGCGCCGACCACATCCTCTTCCACGCGAAAGCCTCTGCCTAACATTGGCCTCACGCCTAACGTATGGAAGAAGTTCGCGGAAATCATGTAGCCGGAGACGCGCTCGGCTTCGCCGGCGCCGGTGAAGTTGTAATCCTCGTTGTGGTAGAGCGCGAGCGACGAAAGGGTGCGCGTGTCACGCTGCCAGTCGCGGAAGTTCGGGTACGAGATCGGCCCGTGCGCAAATCCGGGCGTGCTCCCGTACACGGCCACCAGGCGGTCGGGCGCCGGATACGGCAACGGATCGAGCAGCACGCCGTTGACGACGGAGAACAGGGCGGTGTTGGCGCCAATGCCGAGTGCCAGTGTGAGAACGGCGATGATCGCGAATCCGGGTGCGCGAAGGAGCGTTCGGATCGCGTAGCGCGCATCGTGAAGGAGTGTGCCCATGTATGGATCCGATCGGTGATGGTGATGGACGAGGCCGTGATCCGTGCCGAACGCGGTCCTAACCGCACGAACTCGGCAACGACGTCCTCCACCGTAGCGCCGTGTTCGGCACGGGTTTTCATCGCGCCCGCTCTAACGCAGGACCACCAATTTACACCCGGCCCGGGTGACCGATAGCGGCGAACGTGCGCGCCGCCGGGAGCCGCGAGCCCTGGACCTGTGTCCCGAGCGCTCGTATTGTAGCCGGCCACGTACCGCAGAACCTGCACTCTCTCCTCGAGCACGCCATGCGACCACTCGTTGCTTTCGCATTTCTGACATTCGCGGCGTCGGCCGCGACCGCGCAAACGCCACAGGCGATCGCCGCGGACCCGCCGCGCGATTCGGCGCATCCGGCTCGAATGGAGGTGTTGCACATTCCGTCGGGCAGCGTGCGCATCAACGGCGTCGCGTATCTCGCATCGGGCGCGGGAGCGCATCCGACCTTCGTGCTGCTGCACGGCCTGCCGGGCAACGAGAAGAATCTGGACCTCGCCCAGGCGGTGCGTCGCGCCGGATGGAACGCGATCACGTTCAACTATCGCGGCTCATGGGGCAGCCCGGGCTCGTTCCGTTTCGGCAACAACCTGGCAGACGCGAACGCGGTGGTCGCGTTCCTGGCCGACTCGGGCAACGCGCGGCGGTTAGGCATCGATCCGCGCCAGGTCGTCATCGCCGGCCACAGCATGGGCGGCTGGGTGGCCGTGTTGACGGCGGCGCACCACCCGGAATTGCGCGGCCTCGCCCTCATCTCGGCCGCCGACATGGGACGGGCCGCCGCCTCGTCGTCGCGCAAGGAGCTGATCAGCCTCATGGCGGACAACATGGAATCGCTCGCCGGCGTCACGGCGCGCAGCATGGCCGACGATCTCGCGGCCGGGGCCGCGGCCTCGCACTGGACGTTCGCCGAGGCCGCTCCCGGCCTAACGCAGATGCCGATGCTGGTGATCACGGCGGATGACGGATTGGCGGCCGAGTCCGATTCGCTCGTCGCGCGGCTTCGCGCGCGCGGCAACGCCGCCATCACCACGGTGCACGAGCCCACCGATCACTCGTATTCGGACAAGCGGATCGCGCTCGAAACCGCCGTGCTCGACTGGCTGCAGCGCCTGGAGCAGCGCTAGCGCGCGGGCGATCTCCGCGGCCAGCGATGCGGCCGCCGGGGTCCTCGATCCCGGCGGCGCATCGCGCTGCGCGTCCCGCGGTCCGAGCCGGGCGTCTCTTGACAGGCGGCCCGACCGATGGCATATGTGGTACTGCCACATATTGGACTCCACTATGCTCACGCCCGAGCTCAAAAAGGGAAGCGCCGAGTTTCTCGTGCTGTCGCTGCTCGAACACGAGCCGCGGCACGGATACGACCTGAGCAAGCTCATCGCCTCTCGATCGCGCGGCGTGCTGACCTTCCACGTCGCGTCGCTCTATCCCCTGCTCTACCGGATGGAGGCGCGCGGCTGGATCCGCGGCCGGTGGGTGGAAAAGGCCGGCGAACGCCGCCGCCGATTCTACAAGATCACGCCGGCCGGCGCGCGGGTGCTCGATGCGCAGCGCCAGAGCTGGCGCGAGTTTGTCGCGGCCGTCGCCAACATCGCGGCGCACCATGCCTGAGTGGCGCGCCGTCCTGCGCGAGCGCATCGCGCCCCTCGGCCTCCGCGCGAGCGACGAGGCCGAGCTCATCGAAGAGTTGGCGCAGCATCTCGAGCAGGAATACGCCGAGCTGGCGCCGCGCGTCGGCGGCGACGAGGCAGGCGGCCGGCTGCTCGAGCGGCTGACGGAACCCATGCTGCGCGACGTCGTGCGCAGCCGCCGAACGGCGCGTCCGGAGCGCCCCGCCGAGCGCGGCGCGTCGTTGGCCACCATCTGGTATCGCCTAACGCAGGACATCCGCGTCGCGCTCCGGCGGTCGCGGCATCGCGCGGGCTTCACGGTCGTCGCCGTCCTCTCGCTCGCGTTAGGCATCGGGGCGAACACGGCCATCTTCACGCTCGTCGACGCCGTGCTGCTCCGCCGGCCGCCGGTGCCCCACCGCGAGCGGATCGCCGAGATCTACGATCATCAGCCGTCGTTCTCGTACGCGCCGTTCTCGTATCCCGACTACGTCGACCTGCGCGATGCGGCGCACGGCCTCTTCTCGCAGCTGTCGGCCGCCGAATACACCGCCGTGCCGCGCGACCTCGGCGACCACGAGGAGACCTTGTTCAGCGAGCTCGTGAATGGCGACTATTTCCCGCTGCTCGAGCTGCGGCCGCAAGCCGGGCGCCTGATCGGGCCCGAAGACGATGTCGCCAACGGTGCGAGTCCGGTGGCCGTGCTGTCGAGTGACTACTGGCATCGCGCCTTCGGCGCCGATCCCCACGTCGTTGGGCGACAGATCCGGCTCGCGGGACGGAGCTACACCATCATCGGCGTCGCCCCCGCCGGATACGAGGGCACCTTTCCCGGTGTCGTGCCGGCGCTGTTCCTGCCGCTCCGGATGGTCAACCAGCTCGAGTCGACCTCCGTCGATGAGCTAACGGACCGCGACAGCCACAACCTCTTCCTGAAGGCTCGACTCGCACCCGGCGTATCGATAGCGCGGCTGCGAGCGATGGCCGGCGCCTTCACGGCCGAAATGCAGCGGCGGTTTCCTTCCTACTGGCCGGGCTCGGCGTCGACCCTCGTGATTCCGGAAACCGAGATCGTCGTCAACCCGCTTCTCGACAACATTGTGGTACCGGCGGCCGCTGCGCTCATGGCCGTGGTCGCGCTGGTGTTATTGGTGGCGTGCGCGAACCTCGCGAGCTTCCTGCTGGCGCAGGCGCGCGATCGCCAACGGGAGATCGCGATTCGGCTGGCCCTCGGCGCGACCCGCTGGTCGCTCGTCCGGCAACTGCTCGTGGAAACTGTCGTGCTGGCGGCGGTCGGCGGTCTGGCCGGCGTCTTCCTCTCGCGGCTTGCGTTAGGCGCGCTCTTGCACGCGGACCTGCCGCTGCCGCTTCCGATCACCGTCGACGTGCACCTGGACGCGCGGATCCTCGGCTTCGCTGTGTTGGCGGCCGCGGCCGCGGCGATGTTCGTGGGCGTGCTGCCGGCGCTCCAGGCCACACGGCCCAACATCGTCGACGTCATCAAGAACGAGAACACCGGCGGCGGTCCGCCGCGCCGCGTCACGATGCGGAGCGCGCTCGTGGTCGGCCAGATCGCGGTGTCGCTCGTGCTGCTCGTCACGGCGGGTCTCTTTTTGAGAAGTCTCGAGTCGCGCGAGCACATCGATCCCGGCTTCGGACGCGCGCCGGCCGGCGTCGTCTGGTTCGGGTTCCCGGGCGATCGAAAAACGGGGCCGCAGGAGCAGCGGATGGTGGACGACATCGAAGGGCGCGCCCGCCGGATTGCCGGCGTGAACGCCGTCGGCGTGACGGACAACCTGCTGCTGTCCATCATCACCACGCAGACCGCTCTCGTCAACATCGCCGGCTTTCAGCCGCCCAAAGGCGAGCCGGGGTTTACGATCGACTATGCGGCCGCCGACTCGGGTTTCTTCTCCGCCGCTGGCGTTAGGCTTCTGCGCGGCCGCGGCATTCAAGCGTCTGACGATTCGGCATCGCCGCTCATCGCCGTGGTGAACGAGGTGATGGCGAAGGAGTTCTGGCCGGGCAGGGATCCGATTGGGCAGACGTTCCGCCGCGATTCCAACGTGTATCGAGTCGTCGGCGTCACGCAAACCACCAAGGTGCGCTCGCTCGGCGAAGAGCCGCGACCGTTCATGTTCCTGTCGTTCGCGCAGAGCCCGAACCCGGATGCGATGCTCGTCGCGCGCACGACTCCGGGACGGGATGAGTCGCTGACGCCGGAGCTGATCGCCATGCTGCACGACGTGGATCCAACGATACCGGTGCTGCAGGGAACGACGATGGCGCGACACATCGGCGCCGTCATGCTGCCGACGCGGCTCGGCGCCATTGCGTTCGGCGTGTTTGCCGCGCTCGCGCTGGCGCTGGCGATGATCGGCGTCTACGGCGTCGTGAGCTACGCGGTGGCGCGGCGCGCGCGCGAGGTGGGCATTCGGATGGCGCTGGGTGCGGAGCCTAACGAAGTCGTCCGGCTCCTCATGCGGGAGGGACTCGTGATGGTCGGCGGCGGCGGCGTGCTTGGTCTGGTGCTCGCCCTCGCGGTGACGCGCGTCCTCGCGAGTCTCTTGTCGGGCGTGACGGCCGTGGATCCGCTGACGTTCGTCGTCGCGCCGGTTGTGCTCGTGACGGTGGGCATCATGGCGGCGCTGCTGCCGGCACTGCGGTCGGCGCGCACCGATCCGGTGCGCGTGTTGCGCGCTGAGTGAAGGCGGACACCGCGCGGTGTCCGCCCTTTCTCTCTCACTCGACTTCGGCTACCTCCTTCTGCGGCGGCTCGGACGTGGACGGCACGAGCTCCTTCTGTCCCGCGCCGCGCAGCATGGCGTTGAGCGGCGGCAGCCCGGACGCCAGCGTCGTCTTGAGCTCGGCGAGCTCGCGATCGAGCTGGCCCGAGAGCAGCGTGTACACGGCGTAGTCCTGCGCCGTCGGCCTGGCGTCGGCGCTGGCGATCGAGCCGCCTAACGCTGCGATCTTGTTGTTCAGCCGGATCGGGAAGTTGAGCGGATCCTCGCTCGCGCGGTTGTGCACCTGGTAGATCGCCGCCTCGATCGTGTCGAGCTTCGTCTTGAGGGCGCCTGCCGCGTCGGCGAACCCGGACGGCGCGGACGACCCGTGCTGGTCCATCTGCCACTCGAGATTCCGGATCGTGCGCACCGCATTGTCGGCGGCCGAGAGCCGGTCGCGCACTTTCATCAGGAGGGCGAACTGCGCCTCGAAGTCCGCCTGCGTGGCATGGACGCGCGGATCCTTCTTGAGCACGAACGACTGCGTCTGCGAGCGGCCGTTCACCGTTAGGCGAACCGAGTAGGTTCCCGGCACGGCGAGCGGCCCGCGGGTCGAGCCGGCCCACATGATGAGGTTCGTGAATCCGACCGCGTCGGGATAGCGCAGATCCCACGCGAACATGTTGAGCCCCGCCTTGTTGGACACCCGGGGACGCGTCGGACGCCGGAAGCCTCCCTCGGCGGCGGGCTCCTTGCCCTTGTTCGCTTTCTTGATGCTGTCGGCGCGCACGCTGTCGGCGAGCCCCGCGCTGTCCAGTTCGCTCGAGAACGACTGGATCACCGCGCCCTTCGCATCGAGGAAGTCGAGCGTCACCTTCTGGTTAGGCGACGAGAGCGTGTAGTACACCACGGCCCCGCTCGGCGGATTCTTGCCGACGGGGTGCTCGCGTCCGCCGCCGCCGCCGAATCCGCCGCCCCAATTGACGCGATATGCCGTGCGCGGCTTGAACAGATGCATGGGCGCCTGCGCGATTTCCGGCGTCAGCTGCCGCAGCGCCGACAAATCATCCAGAATGTAGAACGATCGCCCGTGCGTCGCGGCGACGAGATCGCCCTCAGTCACCTCCAGATCGTGCACCGGCACCTTCGGCAGATTGCGTTGCAACGACTGCCAGTGCGACCCGTCGTCGAAGCTCACCCACACGCCGCGCTCGGTGCCGACGTACAGCAAGCCGCGGCGCTCCGGATCCTCGCGAATCGTGCGCGTGAACTGCGTGCGATCGATGCCCGCATCGATGCGCGTCCACGTCTTGCCGTAGTCCGACGTCTTGTAGAGATAGGGAGCGTCATCGTCCAGCTGATAGCGGTTGGCCGCGACGTACGCCGTACCCGCGCCGAAATGCGACGCATCGATGATCGAGATGCGCGTGAACGGCGGCAGATCCTTCGGCGTCACGTTGGACCACGTCTTCCCGTTGTCGCGCGTGACGTAGATCAACCCATCGTCCGATCCCGTCCAGATGACGCCCTTCACCACGGGCGACTCGGCGATGGCGAAAATCGTGGCGTAATACTCGACCGACGTCTGGTCCTTCGTTATTGGCCCGCCGGACGGGCCTAACGTAGCCGGATCGTGCCGGGTGAGGTCAGGACTCGCGATTTCCCAGCTCTGGCCGCCGTTGTGCGTGCGGAACAGCACCTGCGACCCCAGGTACAGCGTGTTCGGATCGTGAGGCGAGATGAGAATCGGGAAGGTCCACTGGAACCGGTACTTCAGATCCTCAGCCGAGTGGCCCATGGGATTGTCGGGCCACGGGATGATGTCGCGCTGCTGTCCGTTAGACAGGTCCATCCGCGACAGGTACGCGTAGCTGCCTGCGTAGACGATGTTCGTGCTGTCGGGCCGTACCTGGATGTAGCCCGACTCGCCGCCGCCCACTTCCCGCCACTCGCTGATGGGAATGCCGCCCGGCCAGCGGCTCGGCCCGCAGAGCGTCGAGTTGTCCTGCTGCGCACCGCAGACCTTGTACGGGAAATCGGTGGTCGTGGTGACGTGATAGAATTGCGCCGTCGCGTAGTCCTCATCGCTCCAGGCCTTTCCGCCATCGAAGGTGACGGTCGCGCCGCCGTCGTTCGATTCGATCATCCGCTTGGGATCGTTAGGCGCGATCCACAGGTCGTGGTTGTCGCCGTGCGGCACGGAGATCGGGTTGAACGTCTTGCCGCCGTCGGTGGACCTGAAGAACGACACGTTGACCACGTACACGGTGTTGGTGTCCTTCGGGTCGGCGAAGATGCGCGAGTAATACCAGGCGCGCTGCCGCAGCTTCCGCTCCTGGTTCGTGCGCGTCCAGGTGGCGCCGCCGTCGTCGGAGCGGAACACGCCGCCCGAGTCGGATTCGACGATCGCGTAGACGCGCTGCGGATCGGCCGGCGAGACGGTGATCCCGATGTCGCCGATGATGCCC
>DASUHB010000017.1 GCA_036273715.1 Gemmatimonadaceae bacterium | reverse complement strand
CCGAGTTTCACACCCGGCTCACGGCCGTGTACGCGAAGGCCGGGCTCGAACCCCTGGCGAAGGTGATCATCCCACCCGTGGAGGCGAACCGATGATGACGCCCGAGCAGCACGCGGAGTTGAACGCCCGCCTGAGTGCGTTGAAGACGGCGAAGGAGATCACCGCGTTCATGGACGACGTCGCGCGACGCTTCGGCGACGACGACCCGCTCGTCAACGGCCTCGGTGAGCAGGCCGCGATGATCAAGCACGCGTTGAAGCAGGCCTCGCGGCGACCGTGAGCCCAGTGCAGATTTGAACAGAATTTGAACAGGTGAGGCAGTACCAGTGACGTAAGTCGTTGCGGGCCCTTAGCTCAGATGGTTAGAGCAGCGGACTCATAATCCGACGGTCCCAGGTTCGATCCCTGGAGGGCCCATCTCGCATGGGGTTCACGGTTAGGCATCGGTCGCCCGTCCGTGCCTGGCTACTTGAAGATCTTGAGCGCGTCGACCACGACGTGATACACCCCCCAGAGTCCGGGGATGCCGACCCAGAGCCACGACAACCAGAGCTTGGCCGCTTCCCCCGACGCCTCGGCGTCGGTCGGCCGCGTGGTCACATCAGGCATTGACGCCTCCCGGAATCGCGCCGCCTAACGGTGGATGAGCGGACCGCCCGTCCGGCTCGATCTCGCCGGTAAAGTAGTGCTTCGGATCCACCGGGCGCACGAGCAGGTTGCAGATGAGCCCCACCAGCAGCAGGCACGCCATGAGGTACATCGTCACCGAGTACGCATCTGCCTTCGGCACCCCGTGATCGATCTCGTACTCGCGGATGTAGTTCACCAGCACCGGACCGAAGATGCCCGCCGCCGACCAGGCGGTGAGCAGGCGCCCGTGGATCGCGCCCACCTGCATCGTGCCGAACAGGTCCTTGAGATACGCCGGCACCGTCGAGAATCCGCCGCCGTACATCGAGAGGATGATCACGAACGCAATCACGAACAGCAGGACGCTCTGCAGCTGGCCCGTGTGCGGCACGAACGCATAGAGCGCCATGCCTAACACGAAAAACGTCGTGTACGTCGCCTTGCGCCCGATCACGTCGGACAACGACGCCCACCCGAACCGGCCCGTCATGTTGGCGAGGCTCAGCAGCGCGACGAAGCCCGCCGCCGCTGCCGGCCGATTCCCCTTGAAGAAAATCTCCTGGATCATTGGCGACGCCTGGCCGATCACCCCGATGCCCGCCGTCACGTTCAAGCACAACACCCACCACACGAGCCAGAACTGCGGCGTCCGCATCGCTTCGTTCACCTCCACGTTGGCCGTCGTCACCAGCTTGGGCGGCGTCAGCGGCGCCGTCCATCCCGCCGGCTGCCACCCCTCGCGCGGCAGGCGCACGGTGAACACGCCGAACATCATGAAGATGAAGTACAGGATGGCGAGCGACACGAACGTCGGCGCCACACCCTGCGACGTCGCCGTGCGAAAATGATTCATGAGCCCCACCGACAACGGCGAGGCGATCATCGCGCCGCCGCCGAAGCCCATGATCGCCATCCCCGTCGCCATCCCCGGCCGGTCGGGAAACCATTTGATGAGCGTCGACACCGGCGAGATGTAGCCGATGCCCAACCCGAAGCCGCCTAACACACCGTAGCCGGCGAGCAGCAGCGGAAAGCTGTGCGTCCTGATGCCCAACGCACCGACCAGGAATCCGCCGCTGAAGCAGCAGGCGGCGGCGAACATCGCCCGCCGCGGACCGACGCGCTCGAGCCACTTGCCGAACAGCGCCGCCGACACGCCGAGGAACACGATGGCGATGCTGAACACCCAGCCGATGGTGCTCAGCTTCCACCCTTCCTGCTTCGACAAGGGCAGATTGAACACGCTGAAGGCGTACGCTTGTCCGATGGCGAGGTGAATCGCCAGCGCAGCGGTAGGAATGCGCCACCGGTTGTAGCCCGGGTGCGCGATGGTCCGTTCTCGATCGAGGAAAGAGAACATCGCCATGAACGACCTCCAGGGTGACCGCGAGGATGCTGCCAAGCCATGGAGCAACGGAGCCGCTAGACACCGGCCCCGAGAGCAAAAGACTATAGTCCCCGCGCTGTCCACGCCACTACCACCGGACCCACCGGCCGGTTAAGCTATGCACACGCCTGGCGGATCGCAGCCTCGCGGTCGCGTAGCTCAGCTGGTTAGAGCGCTGGTCTCACATACCAGAGGTCCGGGGTTCGAGTCCCTGCGCGACCACTCCCACCGTATTCGGCACGCGCGTTCCGTTGCCTAACGGACGCACCGCGACCTCGATCCCGCGCGCGACCCGCATCGCGCCGGCCGAACGCTCACCAGAGACCCCGCATGTCCGCATCCCCAGCACTCGGCCGCCAGCGCTCCCTCGCCTTCCGGCGATGCTGCGCCGGTCTCGTCGCCGTCGCATCGATCGCTGCCGGCGCCGCCCGCGTCCCCGCCCAACAATCCGTCATCATCCGCGGCGGCTGGATCTTCACCGCCGCCAGCGACACCGTCGAACAGAATCGCGGCATCTTCGTGCGCGCCGGCCGCATCCTCGTGACCAACGGAGATCTGTCCGAGGAGGACACCTCCGGCGCCCGCATCATCACCCTGTCCAACGACGAGTACGTCCTGCCCGGCATGTTCGACATGCACGCGCACTACAACATGACCTTGGGCGAGGGCGGCATTCGACAAGATGAGTACACGTACAATCCGTACATCTTCCTGGCCAACGGCGTGACCTCGACGTTCCCGGCCGGCGAATACGATCCGGTGGGCATGGAGGAGACCCGCAAGCGCATCGACAGCGGCCAGCAAATCGGACCCCGCATCTACAACTCGGGTCCGTATTTCGGCACGGCGCGGCGCGGCTGGGATCGCCACATCAGCGTCGACTCCATCGACAAGGAAGTCGACTACTGGGCGGCACAGGGCGTTCGCAGCTTCAAGGCCAAGGGCGCGGCGCCGTATCAGCTCGCGGCGCTCATCGCCCGCGCCCACATGCACGGCCTAACGGTCACTGCCCACCTCGAGTCCGGCTTCCGCAACACGACCAACGCCAAGGCCGCGATCCTCATGGGCATCGACCGCGTCGAACACATCCTCGGCGGCGATGAGCTCGATTCCACCAAGGGCGCGTACGAGTCGTGGGTCCACGTCGACACAGCCTCACGCGCCTTCAAGGTCATCGTCCACCTCGTCATCAGCCACCACGTGGTGTTCGATCCGACCATCACGGCGCCGGTGTACTTCACCACCACCGCCGACAAACCCGGCTTCGACTACTGGATCGACGAACGCACGTTCTTCACGCCGTACGTGCAGGAGTGGGCCAGGCGACAACCGCCATCCCACACGTTCCCGCTCGCCGACTCGCTCTATGCCGCGATGCGCCGCACGACCAAGGCATTCTACGACGCCGGCGGCATCATTACGTTAGGCACCGACAACCCGAGCCGCGGCGAGTACATCGCCGGCTTCTCGTCGCACCGGGAGCTGCAGACGCTGGTGTCGATCGGCATTCCCAACGCCGCGGCGATCAAAGCGGCCACCATCAACGGCGCGCGCGCGCTCGGCGTCGGCTCGCTGCTCGGCACCATCGAGCCGGGCAAGTTCGCCGACATGTTCGTGATCAAAGGCAATCCGTTAACGGACATCACCAACACGCGTCATGTCCAACTCGTCATCAAAGCCGGCTTCGTGTACGACCCGCAGGCCCTGCTCGACAAGGCGATGGGCAAAATCGGGCCTAACGGCCCCCAGCCGTCCGCCCGCACGGCGCCCGTTCCGAAGACGAACCGGTAGCGCGGCTCCGCTATCCACCGTGCGATCGCAGGAACGCCGCGACCGTATCGAGCGCGCGCGCATCGGCGATCTCCGCCGCGGTGCGACCGTGTACGCCGCGCCGTGACGGATCCGCGCCGTGCCCGACGAGCACCTGCGCCGTCTCGAGCGCCTGCCCCGCATCATCCGGCAAATGCATGAGCGGCGTCTCGCCGCTCGCGGTCGCGACAAGCGCCAATCCCGGCTCGTCGCCTAACACCGCGCGCAGCCGGTCCACGCGCCCGCTGTAGACAAGCGCCCAGACATCCCGGCTCACCGCGCCCAACAGCTCGACCATCCGGCGCTGCTGAGCCCACGACGCAATGCCCAACGGAATCGCGTGGTATCGCTCCTCGCGCGCATCGATGGTTGCGCCGCGTGCGAGCAGCAGCGACGCGCTCCGAACCGCGCCCTGATAGGCCGCGGTATGCAACGGTCGAGCTCGGCCCTCCTGCGGATGCGCCACGTCGGGCGACACGCCCAGGTCGAGCAGCAGCTCCACCACATCGGCGCGATCGTCGCGAACCGCCGCGAACATGGGCCGCGGCTCGCGCCGGTACTCGGGATGCGAGGTGAACATCGCGGCAACGCGGTCGCGATCCAGACGGAAGGCCGCTTCCGTGAGCGCCTCGATCTCGTCCATCGGGCCTCGGGCGGGCGTCGCTCCGTACTTGACGAGCAATTGCGCCAGGTCGCTCTGACCTCGTGCAATCGCTGCCTCGTATGCCGTCGCCCTGGCGTCGCGCACAGACCGACTCCCAACCGGCGTATCGGGTCCAGCGCCGTGCGACAGCAGCCATTCGGCGAGGCCGAGGAGATGGCGGTCCACCGCGGCATCGAGCATGAAGCGCGCGCCGTGATACACCTGGGCGTCGTCGCCCAGCGACGGCGCGCCGCGCATCGACAGCATGGGCCACGCCGGGTCCGCCCAATCGGCCGACCGTCCGCGCCGCACCGAACACGCGTACATCAGCTCGAGGAGCCAGACAATGTCGTCGCCTAACAGAAGGCGCGACGCGTGATCGGCGAAGACGTTGTACAGCACCTGGCCATCGAACGGATCGGCGCCGCGCTCGAACAGCAGCCGCGCCAGGGCCGGGGCCTCCGGATGCGTTGCCGCCTGCTCCTCGCCGCGGCCTAACACACAAGTGAGCGCCGTGTAATGGATGTCCGCGTTGCCGCCCATGTAGAACGCGTTCGCATCGGCGCCGCGATCCAGCAGCAACCGCGCCACCTCGACGCCGCGCCCCGCCGGCCACGGATGGGGCAGCCGGGCGTCGCACACGTACAGAATCGGAGGCCAGCTCCGCGGGCCGCCGATCGCCGTGGCAAGCGACGCATCGGCATCGAGCATCCGCGCCACGCCATCGACGTCGCCGCACACGGCCGCGGTGAAGATGTCTGCCTGCGCGATCTCCGAATGCGCCGCCAGCAGTCGCCCGGCCTCGTGCATCGCGCGCGTACGCGCGTCCCCTCCCGTGCGCCAGTCGAGACAGGCCTTCTCGAGAAAGGCGGCGACGATCCCTGACCGGCCCTGCGCGACCGCGAGCCGCGCGGGTTCGCGGGTCAGCTCTGCCGCGAGCCCGGCGTGACCGCGGGCCGCCGCCAGTTCGCCTAACGTATGGCCGTCGCTGTCCTTCACACCCAGGTCGGCGCCGTGGTCCCGCAGCACCTGCGCTGCCGTGGCCTTGCCGTTCGCGACCGCGTACGCGATCGGTGTCCATGCCACGTCGATCCACGTATGCCGTTTCGCGTCGCCGGTCACGTAGCGGCCGAACGGACGCTCCAACGCCGCCGGATCCCGAGCCAGAATCTCGGCGATGCGCTCAGTGCGATCGAACGCGATGGCCTCGAAGACGTCGATCGGTCCCTCGAGAATCGCATCTCGTACCGCGACATGCCCGGCGTGCATCGCCCAGCCGGCCGGCGTGCCCCACCATTTGTCCTCGCGCGCCGCGACATCGGCCCCATGACGCAGCAGCACCTGAACGGCGCCAAGGTTGCCCGCGAACGCTGCCGCGTGCAGCGGCGTGTAGCCGTGGGTGTTGTCCACGGCGGTGCGCGCATCGTCTCGCGCGTGCACGGATGCGCCGTGGCTCAAGAGCGACGCCATGACTGCAGCCGACGACGACTCCGCGGCCCGCACGATGAGACGGCCCCACCTGTTGCCCGGTCTGAGCGCATCCGGTTCCTGTGCGAGCAGTCGCTCGACGTCACGCGGCCGATCGAGCGCCAGAGCCGCCGGAAGCCGCAGCCGCGCGCCGCCGGCGATCAGCCGCTCAGCCATCGCTGTCTCTCCGCTCAACGCGGCCTGATCCAACGGCGTGAGCCCGGCATCGTCCTCAGCCTCGGTGTCGGCGCCGAGCTCGAGCAGCGCGTCCAATGACTCGGGCCGGCGCTGAATCACGGCAAGGTGCAGCGGGCGCCGGCGACGGTTGGCGGTGTCCATCACGCGGTCGCGCTCGCCTAACGCAATGCCGACGATACGCCCGATCGCCCCGGTCGCACCCATCGCGACCGCCGAGAAGATCGTGTGCTCCGAACCGTGCGCGAGCAGGTACTCGGCCACCGCGAGCTGGCGCCGGTCGCCGAAGCACGTGGCCCACCCGATCACGCCGAGGTCGTGGTAGTCGCCCGCGCCGATCGGATCGGCGCCGTGCGCGATCAACCGCTCCACGATACCGAGACTCCGCCGCTCGGCCGCGAAGTGCAGCGGCATCGCATTGTCGCCGTCATCGCGGATGTTCGGATCCGCGCCGTACGCCAGCAGCACATCCACCACCGCCACGCTGCCGCTGTTGACCGCGAAGTGCAGCGCGGTGCGCTTGCCGGTGTGCCCCTGCAGCTCGGCGCGCTCGTTGACGACGTCGGGATGTGCGTCGAGCACTTCGCGCACACGTGCCGCATCGCCCCGCAGCGCCGACTCGAGCAACGAGTGAACGATCGCGTCCCGGGGGGCGTGCAGGTGATCGCGGCGCCTGGATAACGCGGCCGTGAGCGCCGTCCAGCCGTCGAAACCGTATTCGCGAGCGAGAGCGAGCTGCACGTCGCGCAGCGTTGCGTTAGGCGGAGCCGACGGATGCGCGCGCTCGAAGCGCGCACGTGCATCGGGGTCATTCGAGCGAAGCGCCGTCAGCCACCGCTTCGCTTCCCTCTTGAGCGTCCCGAGGGAGCTCTGGGGCGTGAGCTTCCTGTCCATCGCGGCCTTCCTCCACGTGCGCGCCCGAAGTCCGCTGAGTACAGGCTCGGAAGAAGGTTCGCTGCGTAGAGCCGAACCAGAATGGGTGGGAGCAGAGCTCCCTTGCCGCGGACAGGAGGCGCCCCAGCGCGCGCTGAAGCGAAGCTTGGCGGCTAAGAGGTGTGGCTGTCAAGCGCGAGCGCGCGACCAGGCGTCGGGAGACCGACCTCCTATGTCGTGTGTTCGCGGATTCGCGCTACATGCGAATGAGACTGCGCACGCCGCTGAACACCTGCGCCACGTCGATCTGCAGGTCTCGCGCGGATCCAGGCGCGCGGTAACGAACGGCGCGACGCTCGACCCGCGGCTGCGCGTCACCGGAGAGCGATACCTCGATGGTGCGCTGCATTGGATCGACCACCCAATATTCGCCGACGCCGAGGGCCGAATAGGCGCGCCGCTTGTAATCGCGATCGTACACCGCGGACGATGGACTCACCACCTCGACCGCGAGCAGCCATTCGCCGATATCTTTCCACGGCGCGCCGAGCCCGTACTTGGCCGGATAGACCAGCACATCCGGAACCAGGCTCGTGAAGGGCTCGAGGCGGATCTCGCCCGGCGCCGCGACGAACGCATGCTCCTCGGAGATGCCGTTCGAGAGCACTGAGATCAGGCGCGACGTGATGACCGCATGGACGCTGCTTGGCGCCGGGCTCACCAGGAGAAGTCCGTCCAACAACTCGTAGCGCACGCCCGGATATTCGGGCAGCTCGTCGATGTGATCGACGGTATAGCGCGGCAGCAAAGCGGGCATAGCCATACACTAATCTCCTCCCGAACCCGGATGCAACTCGGCATGCCGCACAATGCTGTTGCGCGTAGCGTCCGACGCTACCATTAGGAAGTTATGCGCATCATTTCTACGCGATGCGCCCCTCCTTGACCGCGCCTCATGCGCACGTTGGAGATCACGCGAATTACGATGCGATCCTCGATTGTCGAAATTGTCGTGCTCTGCACCGTCGCCGCGCTCGCCGCCTGCAACAGCAACGACATGAGCGGGAACGGCGACTGTTCCACATTGTCGCATCGACCGGCGATCACCGTCACGGTGAAAGCTGCAGTTGGTCCGCCGCTCACGACGACCGCGACCGGTGTGGTGCGCGATGGCGACTATGCGGATTCGCTGCGGCCTTCAGCGACGTCCATCGACGGGATTCAGCAGCTGAGCGCGGCGGAGAACCGTCCTGGAACGTACGACGTGTTCGTCACCCATTCCGGTTATCAAACCTTCGAACAGGACAGCGTCGTCGTCGGCGCATCGGCCTGCGGCATCAGCCAGACGCGCTTTCTCTCGGCCGAGCTCGAGCCGCTGCCCTGAACGGAGGGTTGCCGCCCGACAGTTAGGCGCCCGCGCGCCGCACGGCGCCGCCGTCGCCCGCATACCGTTTTCCGCATGCCGCGCACTCGACGTGCGCACCGGACGGATCCTCGGGAAAGTCGAGCCGCTCGCCGCACTCGCACATCCATCCCACGACGCGCGCCGGGACGCCGGTGACGAGCGCGTACGCGGGTACCGAGTGCGTCACCACGGCCCCGGCGCCGACGAACGCGTACTCGCCGACATCGTGCCCGCAGACGATCGTGGCGTTGGCGCCGATCGATGCCCCGCGCCTCACGATGGTGTCGCGATACTCGTGCTTGCGCGACACGTGGCTGCGCGGGTTCAGCACGTTGGTGAACACCATCGAGGGGCCGAGGAACACGTCGTCCTCGCAGCGCACGCCCTCGTACAGGCTCACGTTGTTCTGGACTTTGACGTTTCTGCCTAACGTCACCCTCGGCATGACCACGACGTTCTGGCCCAGGCTGCACGCTTCGCCGATCACGGCGCCCGCCATCACGTGGCAGAAATGCCAAACGCGGGTGCCGGCGCCGAGCGTGGCGCCGGCATCGACGTAGCTGGATTCGTGGACCAGCGCGCTGCCGCCGCCCGCCGCCGGCACCTCGCGCATCTCGCTCACGCGCGGCGGCCGCCTCCCGACTCCGTCTCCGGCGGAAACGCGCGCAACGGCAGCGCGATCTCGCGCTCGGCGCGCGCCGACTCGTAGATGCCGAGGATCAACTCGAGCGACTTGCGGCCCTCGCGGCCGTCGGTGTCGGGCGCGGCTTCACGGCGTAATACCTTGACGACGTTTTCGTAATACGGCCGGTGCCCCGATCCGTACACTGAGAGCGGGTTCGGCGCGCCCCGCAGCAGCTCCGCTTCACGGTCGATGTCGTGGTACTCCGCGAACTCCCACGTCTCGATGCGGTTGAGCGCCGTGCCGCCCACCTTCACGCTGCCCTTCTCGCCGAGGATCGTCACCGACCCCTCGAGGTTGCGCGGATGCGCGAGCATCGTGACTTCGATCGTGCCTAACGCACCGTTGCGGAACCGGAGCAGCGCCACTCCCGTGTCCTCGCTCTCGATGCGCCGCGCCAGCGTCGCCGTCTTGGCCGACACCGATTCCACCGGCCCGACCAGCCACTGGATCATGTCCACGTAGTGGCTCGCCTGATTCATGAAGGCGCCGCCGTCGAATTCCCACGTCCCGCGCCACGGCGCCATGTCGTAGTACGACTGCGGCCGCTGCCAGCGCACGGTGGTGTTCGCGAGATAAATGCGTCCGAAGCGTCCGAGATCGATCGACCGCTTGAGCAGTTGGATGGCGGGATTCAACCGGTTCTGCTTGACCACGAACAGGTACACGCCCGCGTCATCGCACGCATGGACCAACGCGTCGGCTTCCTCCAGCCGCGTCGCCATCGGCTTCTCGCAGATCACGTGCGCGCCCTTCTCCGCCGCCATGATGCCGTGCCGCGGATGCAGTCCGCTCGGCGTGCAGATGGCCACGACCTCGCACGCGCGCTCGTCGAGCATCTGCGCGAAATTCGTGTAGAACGGCACGCTCATTTTCTCGCCGGCTTGTCGCGCGCGCTCTTCGACGTCATCGCACACCGCGACCAGCTGCATCGCCGGCGTATGCGCGATCGCATCGAAATGCCGCTCGCTGATGCGGCCGCATCCGACGAGGCCGATCCGGAACCGCGTGTTGCCGCGCTCGAGGCTCACGTCGCGCACGCTCTCAGATTGCCGCCGCCGCTGGCTCCGGTGGACGGACCGCGGAGCGGGACAGCGCGTTGCGTGAATCGATGACGATGGATGCGAGCTGCTTCACGCGTCCGTAGTCGATGGCGCTGTGATCGGTGACGATGATGACGGCATCGGCGCCGCGGAGCGTTTCGTCATCGAGCGGCACCGAGCGCCCAACGGCGCCTCCCGGCGTGTGCCCGTCGTCCACGATCTCGGGGACGTACGGATCGTGGTACCGCGCTTCCGCGCCCTTCTTGCTCAGCAGGTCGAGGATCTCGAGCGCCGGCGATTCGCGCAGGTCGTCGATGTCCTTCTTGTACGCCACGCCTAACACGAGAACGCGCGAACCGCGCATGGGCTTGCCGGCGTCGTTGAGCGCGTCCGCCACCTTCCCGACCCAGAACGCCGGCATCTCCGTGTTGATCTCGCCGGCCAGCTCGATCATGCGCGTCTTGTAGTGCAGCGTGCGCATCTTCCACGCGAGATAGTGCGGGTCGAGCGGGATGCAGTGGCCGCCGAGTCCTGGGCCGGGGGAAAACTTCATGAAGCCGAACGGTTTGGTCGCGGCCGCATCGATCACTTCCCACACGCTCACGCCCAACTTGTCGCAGATCACGGCCATCTCGTTCACCAGGCCGATGTTGATCATGCGGAACGTGTTCTCGAGCAGCTTGGTGAGCTCGGCCGCTTCGGGCGAGCTCACGGGGACGACGTCGTCGATGAACAGCTCGTACACCTGCTCGCCTAACTTCGTGCAACGCTCGGTGATGCCGCCCAGCACTTTGGGCGTGTTCTTCGTGTGCCACGTCGGATTGCCCGGGTCCACGCGCTCGGGCGAGAAGCAGAGGAAGAAGTCATCGCCCACCTGGAAACCGCGCTTCTCGAAGGTCGGCAGCAGCAGCTCGCGCGTCGTCCCCGGATAGGTGGTCGACTCGAGCACGATCAGCTGGCCCGGGCGCAGCGCCTCGGCCACCGACTCCGTGGCCGTGACCACGAACGTCATGTCGGGGTCCTTGGTCTTGCCTAACGGAGTCGGCACGCAGATCGAGATCACGTCGCACTCGGCCAGCCGCGACATGTCCAGCGTCGCTTCCAGCTTTCCCGCCGTGCGCAACGCGGCCACGTCCTGCGCCGACACATCCTTGATGTGGCTGCCGCCCCCGTTCACCAGGTCCACCACGCGTCCCGATTTCTCGAATCCGATTACGCGCAGTCCGGCGTGCCCCATCTCGATCGCCAGCGGCAGGCCGACGTAGCCCAGCCCGACGACTCCGCACGTGACCCGGCGTTGGGCAATCTTGTCCGACAGCGCGTCGAAAGTGTTCATGACCTGATCGTTGGATGTGGGCCAGACCGGCTTCGTGCGTCACGCACCGCGCGCGGCCGCCTCATCATGCGGCGCGGCAAGATCGCGTGCGTGTCACCCCTCGGACGCAAGGGGCCGCGACGCGGTAACCCCAGGGGTGGCCTGACCGTCCTTCCGTTGCAACGCGGCCCGTTGGCCAAATATAAGTCGCACCCGCGCGTCAACTTAGCCTCAATCGCTCGAACATAACCGCGGCACAGTGAGCGTTCAAGCGAAAAGCTATCCCCTTCCGCTCGCGCCGGCCTCGCTCGGCGCTCTCGTTCCATGCGCCCACGGCTCCGGGTGCCCGCTCGGCGTCGACGTGCCGGCGCTCACCGCGGCGCTCGCGCGCGGCGACAGAGCTTCCGCGTGGCGGATCGTGCGCGCGGTGAATCCGCTCGCCAGCACGTGCGGCCATGGATGTCATGCGCCGTGCGAGCGCGCGTGCCGTCGCCGTCACTTCGGCGCTCCCGTCGATATCGCAGCGCTCGAGGCGCATGCTGCCGCACTGGAGCCGCCGCGTCTCGTCGTCCCGGACGGCCCGTGCACGAGCCCGCACGACGCGCGGTCCGTCGCCGGACTCGTCGGCCTTACGCCGGACATGGCGCTTCGCGGAGCGCGCGCCGACACGCGCGTGGCGGTCATCGGCGCCGGCGCGGCCGGACTCGCGTGCGCACACGACCTCGTGCTGCTCGGCCACCGCGTCATGTTGTTCGACACGGCGGACGAACCGGGCGGCCTGCTCACGGCTGCCTTGCCTGCATTCCGGTTTCCGGTAGCCAGTGCGCGCGCCGAGTGCGCCGCGGTGCTCGCCATGGGCGGGCTCGAGCTGCAGTCGCGCTATCGCATTCAAGGCGCCGCCGATGTGCGCGCCCTGCTCGCCGGCGAATTCGACGCGGTGTTTCTCGCCATCGGCGCTTCGTCGCCGCGCTACCCGCTGTTCGGCGCCCAACCCGATCACCCGCAGGTGATGGACGCGATGGCTGTGTTAGGCAGCGACGTGCCGCTCGAGGGGACCGTCGTCATCGTGGGCGACGGCGATCTCGCGGTGGACACCGCCCGGGCCATCGTCCGCCGCGCCGCGCGCGACGAGCGCGTGCTCCCCGTCGTGCAGCTGGTGCTCGAGCACGCCCTGGAAGACTCGGACATCCCGGCGGCGTGGATCGCCGCCGCCGTGGGAGAAGGCATCGTGGTGCACGACGGGTGGACCGCTGGTCATTGGCGTGCCGACGAGAGCGGGATGCTGAACGGGATCGAGATCGATCGCCCAACGGACCGCACCGCGAAGGTGCTGGCGTGCGACACGATCGTGACGGCCGCGCCGCGCGCGCCCGATGCGTCGCGCTTCGCGCCGGACGTGGCGCTCGACGGCGACGGATATATCGTCGTTGATCCGCTGTCGCTCGAGACGTCGATGCTCGGCGTGTGGGCCGGCGGCGCCTGTGCGTTCGGTCACCGCTCGATCGCGCACGCGACGGCCGACGGCAAGCGCGCCGCGTGGAGCATCCACGGCGCGCTCACGGGCCGCGTGGTGCAGGTATCGATCGCCTCCGCGTGGGTCGAGGCGGACGACTGGACCGACGCCCGCGCGGTGACGGCGCTCGCCACCCCTCCGCTCGACGCCGGCGCGCACGCACCGCCGGCCGCCGACCCGTTCTCTGCATCCGCCGCCCGCCCCGACGCCGAGATGCAGCGCGAGGCCACGCGCTGCTTCGACTGCAGCGTCCTCCCGGTGGTCGACGAGCAGTGCACATCGTGCGGCCGCTGCGTCAGCGCGTGCCCGGAAGGCGCATTTCAGATGCAGCCCGGTCCGCCCAAGCAGCTGCACCTCGACCCCGATCTCTGCACGCGCTGCGGAATCTGCGTGGAGAAATGTCCGGAAGGCGCGATCGCGCTCCTGAGGGCCGTGTGGGAACAGCGCCTAACGGACTACAGTCGGAGAGAAACGCGGACGCAGCCGGAAACGGCCGGACAACACCATACCGCCGAGATCCTTTGAAAGGCGGACGGAAACGCGGACCAGGCGGGACACAACCGGAGCAAACCAATCTGCCGAGATCCCTTCAAAGGCGGATGGAGCCGAAAGGCGGAGAGAAGCGAAAAAAAGGCAGACGAAGGCGGACAGAGCCGAAAAAAGAGGCGGACAGAGCCGGAGGCAGCGCGGATATAACCGGACTCCTCGGCCCGGTTGAGACACACCCACAATAACGCCGACCTGATTACCCGCTGTCCGGTTGTGTCCGCCTGTGGTCAGACTTGTCCGCCTGTCGCTGTTCGTCAGGCCGTGTCCGCCTGTGGTCCGCCCGTACGGTGGCGCCTAACCGCACCAGCCGACCCGCGGTCGCCGGGTCGAGGCGGGCGGTGATCACCCATTCGTCGCCCACCGCGCGCTGATCCAACACTTCCCCGTGCTGGTGCAGGTCGGCGAGCAGCTTGCCGTCCGACAGCGGCAAGCGCACGCAGCTCACCGGCCGCTCCTTTCGCTCGGCGGCGAGCAACGCGCGGCGCAGCGGCTCCAATCCGTCCTCGGCCGTCGCGGACACGAATACGACGTTAGGCATGACGGGGCGCAGCCGGTCTTGCAGCGCGGCCAGCTCGGCAGCCGGCAGCTTGTCGATCTTGTTGAACACGTTGAGCGTCGGCTTCTCCTGCACGCCTAACTCGGCCAGCACGCCGTCTACCACGCGGCGTTGCTCTTCCCACATCGGATGGCTCGCGTCGAGGACGTGGAGCAGCAGGTCGGCCTCGCGCACCTCCTCGAGGGTCGCGCGGAAGGACGCGACCAGGTGGTGGGGCAGCTTGCGGATGAATCCGACGGTGTCGCTCAGCAGCACGCGGCGCCCGTCGCCCAGGTCAACGCTGCGCGTGAGCGGGTCGAGCGTCGCAAAGAGCCGGTTTTCGACGAAAATGTTCGCGTCGGCCGCGAGCGCGCGCAGAATCGACGACTTGCCCACGTTGGTGTAGCCGACGAGCGCCGCGCTGAACGTCGTCCGGCGGCCGTGGCGCTGGACGACGCGAGACTTCTGCACGTCGGCCAGCCGGTCGCGCAGCACGCGGATCCGGTTGCCGATGAGCCGCCGGTCCGTTTCCAACTGCGTTTCACCGGGGCCGCGCATGCCGATGCCGCCGCGGAACTTCTCGAGGTGCGTCCACATCCGCGTTAGGCGCGGAAGCATGTACTCGAGCTGTGCCAGCTCCACCTGCATGCGCGCCTCGCTCGTGCGCGCGCGCGTCGCAAAGATGTCGAGAATGAGCTCGGCGCGGTCCATGACGCGGCGCCCCGTGATCTCCTCGATGTTGCGGGCCTGGGCCGGCGTCAGCTCGTCGTCGAACACGAGCAGCGTCGCCTGCTCGCGAGCGATCGCTTCGCCCAACTCCTCCAACTTGCCTTTGCCCAGATACGTGCCGGGATTGGGCCGCTCGAGAAACTGCGTCACTTCTCCGACGACGACCGCTCCCGCCGTATCCGTGAGCTCGGCGAGCTCGGCGAGATGCTCGGTCAGTTGCTGCTTGGCGCCGGATCGCTTGGGCGGCGCGCCGACGAGGAGCACGCGCTCGACCGGCGGCGCAAGGGAAATCGGTTCCTTCGAGATGGTCTGACTCCGTCGCTCAGATGAAATACACCGCTCGCGTCATTCCGCGTGCTGGTCCTTGCGCTTCAGCTCCGCCCACCACGCCAACCGCTTCGCGATTTCCTTCTCGAAGCCGAACTTCCCCGGTTCGTAGAGCACCGTGTCGCGCAGCGTCTCCGGCAGATACTCCTGCGGAATGTACGCCTCCGGCGCGTCGTGCGCGTACTGGTAGCCTTTCCCGTACCCCAGGTCCTTCATGAGCGGCGTGGGCGCGTTCCGGATGTGCATCGGCACCGGCGCCGCCGGCGTCTCGCGCGCCGCGTCCATGGCCGCGCCCAACGCGGCCTTCGCGCTGTTCGATTTGGGCGCCGTCGCCAGATAGATGGTCATCTCGGTTAACGGAAGATAGCCTTCCGGCGCGCCTAACATATGGTACGCGTCGCGCGCCGCCACCGCCAACTGGAGCGCCCCCGGATCGGCGAGACCGACATCTTCGGCCGCCATGGCAATCGCGCGGCGAAAGATCGTCATGGGATCTTCGCCGCCCTCGATCATCCGCGCCATCCAGTAGAGCGCCCCCTGCGGATCGCTCCCGCGCAGCGACTTGTGATACGCGGACAGGAGATTGAAGTGTTCTTCACCCGCCTTGTCGTGCCGCGCGAATCGCAGCTGCATGGCGTCACGGGCCACGGGCACCGTGACGTGCCCCCGCGCACCCACGTGCGCGGCCGCTGCCTCGAGCACCGTCAGCGCGCGGCGCGCGTCGCCGTCGGCTTCTTCGGCAATGAGCCGCACCGCATCATCGTCCAGCGCCAGCTCCTGGACGCCGAGGCCGCGCTCGCGGTCGGCGGCCGCCCGCCTAACGAGCGTCTCGATCGCCGCCGCGTCGAGCGGTTTCAGCACGAACACCCGCGAGCGCGACAACAACGCACCGTTGATCTCGAACGATGGGTTCTCCGTGGTCGCGCCGACCAACGTGATCGTCCCGCGCTCCACGTGCGGCAGAAACGCGTCCTGCTGCGCGGTGTTCAGCCGGTGGATCTCGTCGACGAACAGAATCGTCCCGCGGCCCAACGTCGCCAGGCGGTCTTCCGCTTCGGCCACGATCTCCCGCACGCGCGGCACACCTTCCGTGACCGCCGAGAACGGGACGAACACCCGGTCCGTATAGCGGGCGAGGAGCAGGGCCAGCGTCGTCTTCCCCGTTCCCGGCGGCCCCCAGAAAATCATCGAGCCCACGGTGCCCGTCTCGATTGCCGCGCGGAGCGCGGTGCCCGGGCCTAACAACTGCTCCTGCCCAACGACGTCGTCCAACGAGCGCGGCCGCATGCGCGTCGCCAGCGGCTGCGCGCTCTCCGGCGCCGCGAACAACGACGGCTCGCCGCGGCCGCGCGACGGTCGACCGCCGCGTGTTGGCACGCTCACGCCCTCACGGCGGAGCGCGCCGCGAAGAACAGTCCGCACCCCACGAAGAAGGCGAGTTGCAGCCGCCAGCCGTGCTTCCCTTGAAACTCGGGCACGAGGTTCGATGCGCCGACATACAGCGTCACGCCCGCCGAAAGACCAAGGCCGTACATCGCCAGCGACGCAACGCGGCCCGTCACGAGCACGCCCGCGAGCGTTGCCAAGCCGAGCGACAGGCCGGCGTAGAGCGCGCGCTTGCGACCCGCGCCCGCGGCGAGAAAGAGACTCGAAATCGCCAAACCCTCCGGCAGCTTGTGCAGCACGATCGCCAGGAATACGAGCGTGCCCAACGCCTGGCTCACCAGGAACGCCGATGCAATGGCCACGCCGTCCACGAACGTGTGCAGCAGCAAGCCCACGAGCGCCGACACGCCGACGCGCTCGGTCACGTGGTGCGTCTCCTCGCCGAAATGAAAGTGCGGCGCCAGGGTGTGCTGCGTGAAATGCACGAGCAGGTATCCGAGCAGCGCCGCCATGGCGCCGCGGTCGCCGCTTCTCGCGATCGCCTCGGGAAAGATGTCGGTGAGCGACACCGCGATCATGAATCCCGCCGATAACGCCACCAGCGTCTCGAGCGTCGCGACGCTCCACCGCGAGCGCCACGTGACGGCGGCGGCGCCAACCACGTTGGCCGCCGCCGCCGCAATCGCATACGCCCAGGGCGTCGCACTCACGCCGGAGCGAGCCTGAGCGATTCCGCCGCCTGGGCCAGCGCTGCCACCAGCTCCGGCGCATCCGCGTACTCGCGACGCACACCGCGCCAGCTGCGCGTGCGCACGAGCCGCCGCTCCTCCAATCCCTTTCCTTTCAGGATGTACAGCCACTGATCCGTGCGCGAATAAATGAACAGCTCGAGCACCGGATTCACCGTTAGTTGGTCTTCACTCGTGTACACCGACAACTCGGCGCCGCCGTTGGTCGCGAGCAGCGTCTTGATGCGCGACACCGCTTCGCGCACGTCGGGCAGCGCCAGCGCTTCGCCCTTCCAGGACCGCCCGCTGCGCTCGTCGCTGATCGCCACGTCGACCGCCGGCGGCAGATGCTCCATGAGCGCGATGAACAGATCGACGACGCGCTCGGCGTTCGCCACGAGATGCGCCGTGTAGTAGTCGCCATCGTGCGAAAACGAAAAGCCATCGGCCGCGGTGCGAAACCGCTTCCACACCGATTGGTCCGGCTGCCGTCCGCGAAAGAACATGTCCGCCTCGTCCGTTGCCTAACTGCGACCGCGCACGCTCGCCACGCGCGCAAGGAGCGCGTCGCGCGTGTTCCGTGCGGGATCATCGAGCACGTCGTCGAGCAGCCGCTCCAACACCGCCTTGATCTCCGGACCCGCCGCCACGCCGGCCGCCAGCAGGTCATCGCCATCGACCGCAAGATCACCGATCTCCACCGGATCGCGGAATGCGATGCGCATGGCACGCCGATACGCCGACGCAACTGCGGCGGCAGCCGGCGCCGGCCGACCGAGTGCACGTTCCGCCGCGAAGCGCACCGCGCCCAACCGCCACACCGCGCGCGCGCGCGTGCGTCCGGTCTTCCCCGCCCAACGGCGCAGCATGGCATCGGATGCTCCGGCGTCGTCGGTGAGCACGCGCCGCACATCATCGCCGATCAGCGCCCATCCCCGCAACACCGACCCGACCCAGGCGACCGTCTTGTTCGGAAACCGCAGGTCTCTGAGCGCACGTTCGGCATCGCGCGGGGCGAGATCCGCTACCATGGCGACGATACGCTGCATTTCACGGTCCGGCCTGGCCTCGTTCCGCGGTGGCGGCAACAGGTCGAGCGACGTCAGCGACACGTCGGAGATCGCGGCGAGCGCGGGCACGAGCGCGGCCAGCACGCCGCTCTCGCGCCAGAGCCCGATGGCGCGGCCGGCGTATCGCACCTGCTGCATCGTCTTCTCGATCTCCTGCTTCACCCGTTCGTGCGACAGCCGCGTCATGAACGGCGACGAGTCGGCCACGGCGCGCCAGGTGCGCGGCTCGATCTCGAAGCCGAACCGCGCCGCGAACCGGATCGCGCGGAGGGCGCGGAGCCGGTCCTCGCGCATCCGGGCGTCGGGGTCGCCGACGGCGCGCACGACGCGCGCCTCGAGGTCGCGCCGGCCGCCGAACGGATCGCGCAGCGCGTCGCCTAACGGGTCGTACGCAATGGCGTTGATCGTGAAGTCGCGCCGGGCGAGGTCATCGTCGAGCGACACGCCGAACTCCACCACGGCGTGGCGGCCGTCGGTGTGCACATCGCGCCGAAACGTGGTCACCTCGTGCATCACGTTCGCCGGATCGAGCACGCCGACGGTGCCGAATTCGATCCCCACCGGCACCGTGCGCCGAAACAGCCGCCGCACATCCGCGGGAGTGGCCGCGGTGGCGAGATCCCAGTCGAGGTGCGTTTCGCCCAACAACGCGTCGCGCACCGCGCCGCCCACGCACCAGGTCTCGAAGCCCGCGCCCGTGAGCACGCGCGCGATTTCGACCACCGTCGCGGGCGGCGCCAACCGCGCCCGGTCGTGCCCGGCATCGCGCGGCACTGCGCCTAACTCTGAAACAGCGCGCGCACGCCCGCCGGCCCCATGCCGAGTCCTAACGCAAGCATGAGGTCGATGCGCGCCTGCTGCGGACGGCGGCCCGGCGCCAAAATCGCGCCGGCGTCCTCGAGCCGCCGCGCACCGCCCGCGTACCCGTACGTCGTGCCCACCCGTCCCCGTTGGGCGCGCGACGCCACGACCACCGGCTTGCCGTCCGCTATCCACCGCTCGATCCCCGGCACCATCGCCGGCGGCACGTTGCCCCGCCCCATCGCCGCCACCACCACCCCGCACGCCGCCGGCCGCGACGCATCCAGCAGCCGCGAGTCCGTGCCCGCCGCCGCGTACACGAGATCCACCGGCGTCGCCGGATTCGCGGGATCGAGCGGCGGCATCGACGGCACCAGCGCGCGCCGAAAAATGACCTCGCCGTCGTCGACCACCGCCACCGGACCGAGGCCCGGACTCTCGAACGCATCGAGCAGGTGCGTGTGCGCCTTCGTCACGTCGAGACCCGTGAACACCCGCCCCGACATCGTGACCATCGCGCCGTACCCGCAGGCGCCCTCGCTTGCCGCCACCCGGACCGCGTCGAGGAGGTTCGACGGACCATCCCAGCCCAGATCGCTCGCGGTGCGCATGGCGCCGGTGAACACGATGGGCTTGTCCGGCGGCAGCGAACGCGCGGCGAAATACGCGCTCTCTTCCATCGAATCGGTGCCGTGCGTCACGACCACACCCTGCACCTCGCTCCGCGACACGTGGTCGCGAATGCGCTGCCGGAGCGACCACATCCGCTCGATGGTCATGTGCGGTCCGGGAAACGCGCCCCACTCCTCGATCTCGACGTCCGCCACTTCCTCGATGCCCCGCGTGGCCGCCAGAATTTCGCGGCCCGACAACGCCGGCACGGCGCCCTGCGCCGCCGGATCATGCCGCATCGAGATGGTGCCGCCCGTGAACAGGATGACGATCATGCGCCGGCGCCCGTGCCTAACGGGCGAGTCAGCCGCACAACACGCTCCCGCCGTTCACGTTCAGGATTTCACCGGTGACGTGCCGCGCCAGGTCCGAGCACAGAAACACGATCGGCCCCGCGATGTCGCGCGCCGTGGCCACGCGGCCGAGCGGGATGCCCGACGCGATGCGCTCCCGGCCGCCGCGCGCGAACGGCTCGGCGCACATCTCGGTGTCCACCCAGCCGGGCGCGACACTGTTCACCGTCACGTCGCGCGACGCAAGCTCCACCGCGAGCGATTTCACGAGCGAGATCATCGCGCCCTTGGAGGTCGCGTAGTCCGCGTGATACGCTTCGCCCCGCTGGCCGGCCGTGCTCGACACGAGCACGATGCGGCCGCCGTTGGACACGTGCCGCGCCGCCAGCCGCGTCGTGTAGAACATCGCGAGGATGTTCTGTTCCATCGTGCGCGTCCACCGCGCGTCATCCATCGCGCTGAGCGCCGTCTCCTCCACGGGCCAGATGCCCGCGTTGCCGACGAAGATGTCGATGCCGCCGAATTCGCGGGCCGCGCGATCGAACAGCGACTCGGCGCCGGCACCGGTCGAGATGTCGGCCGCCACCGAGAACGCCCGCACGCCGCGCCCCGCCATCTGCCTAACGACGTCGGCGGCGTCCGTGTCGCGGCTCCGGTAGCCGATGCCGACGTCGGCGCCGCACTCGGCCAAGAGCAGCGCCGTCGCCGCGCCGATGCCGCGCGAGCCGCCGGTCACCAGCGCGCGCCGCCCCCGCAGCGAGATCACAGGTCGCGCTCCACCAGCTCGCAGATCGCGTGCTCGATGCAGAGATGGAGCTCCTGCGCGCGGTCGGTGCGCGAGACCGGCACCACGACCGCGTGATCGGCGAGCGCGCGCAGCGGTCCGCCGTCGCCGGCCGTGTACGCCAGCACCGGCACGCCCCGCGCGCGCGCCGCGCGCGCCGCCGCCAGCACGTTAGGCGAACGCCCGCTCGTCGAATGAATCACCAGCAGGTCGCCGGGACGGGCCAGCGCTTCGACCTGCCGCGCGAACACCTGCTCGAAGCCGAGGTCGTTGCCCGACGCGGTCAGAATCGACGTATCGGTGGTCAACGCCACCGCCGCGCAGGCGCGCCGCGTGCGCTGGTACCGCACCACGTATTCGGCCGCGAGATGCTGCGCGTCCGCCGCGCTGCCGCCGTTGCCGCAGAAGAAGAGCGTGCCGCCGGACCGCACCGTGCTCCCGACCATGGCCGCCGCGCGCAAAATATCCGCCTCGAGCGCGTCGGCTGTGCGCGCCGCCGCGGCGGACAGCTCCCGCAGGGCCGCGAGGAGCGTGGCGGAATCGGCCGGCCGGGTGGCGCTCATTTGCGGCCGAAGAACATCTGCCGCAGCCGGCCGAGCATCCCCGGCTCGGCGTGCGGCACCGGCGCCACGGGAATCATCGGCTCGCCGTTCAGCAGCCGCAGCGCGTTCGTATGCGTGAGCAGCCGCGCCTGCTCCACCGCGCCTAACTCCGTTAGCCAATCGCGGGCCGAGGCCAGCGACCGGGTGTCGCCGTGGTTGTCGCTGGCAATGCAGTCCACCAATCCCTCCTCGAGCATCTGGCGCGCCAGCCGGCAGCCCGACGACGTGCCGAACAGCATGATCGCATCCAGCTGGATCACCGCGCCCACATCCCGCCATTCGTACACCTGCTCGATGGTCGCACCGTAGTATCGCTCCGGATGCGCCAGCACCGGTATCACTCCGCTCATCCGGATCCGCAGCAGCTCGTTCGATGCGCCCGGCGGCACGTTCATGCGCGGGAACTCGACCAACACCGCGTCCGATCCGCCAAGGTGGAGTCCCGGGGCGCGAAGATCCATGCCCGGCGCATCGAGCATGATCTCCCAGCCCTGGAGGAGCTCGGGTTTGGTCGGCGCGTGCCCGGCGAGACGCGCCAGAATCGATGCATACTTTTCGACCGGCGCGCGCATCGCGTCCGTCGCGAGCAGGTGCGGCGTGCAGACCAGCACATCCACGCCGTCCCGCCCGAAGCGGTCGAGCACCGGAAGTGAAGCCTGTATCGATGGCGAGCCGTCGTCCACACCCGGGAGCAGGTGTGTGTGAATGTCGATCACGACTGCGCCGCGTTGACGAGGGTCCCCACCTCGCGCCCGCCGCTCTGCTCGAACAACGTGCCGACCACGACGAAGTCGGCGCCGGCATCGCGAGCGCTGCGCACGTGCTCGGTGGTCCGGATGCCGCCGCCGACGAACAACGGTCCGCGCGACACCGCGCGCGCCGCGCTGACCAGTGCCGCAGCGACGGGACGCCGCGCCCCGCTCCCCGCGTCGAGATACGTCGCTCGCATTCCCATGCGGGCCGCCGCACTGACGTGCGCGTGCACGAATTCCGGTTTGTCGGCCGGCAACGGACGTGTCTGGCTGGTCGCCTCTACCGAGGTCACGCAGCCGCCGTCTACGAGGCAATACGCCGTGGCGATCGATTCCACCTCGGGATGACGATCGAAGAACGGAACCGCACGCACGTGCTCCTCGATCAGGTACTGCGCGTTGCGTCCCGACACGAGCGAGAGCATGAGGACGCCGTCGACGCCCGGCACGAGATCCGACGCGGCCGCCGGGAACAGGACCAACGGAATGTCGGGCGCGGAGGACCGGAGCGCGCGCACGGTGGCCGACGCGTCGGCGCCTTGTCCGAAGCTGGTGCCGACGAGCAGCACCGCGACGCCCTCGCCGGCCGCGCGCTCACCCAATGCGCGGGCGGCGTCGGGCGACGTGCGTGCGGGATCGACGAGCACCGCCAGGCCGCTCGTTTCGGTGAGGCGGTCGAGGAGCGTCACGCCGCGCCTCCGGCGGCGGCGGCGAGTCGCGACAACCGGCGCACCGCTTGGGCGGCGCGTTCGCCTAACGCTTCCGGCGCATCGGCCGCGGCCTCGAATGCGTAGGTGACGAGGGCATCGGCGGCGAGGAGCACCACGGCCTGCGGGCGCGTCCGGCAGCCGGCCGCGAGCGCCTCGGCCAGCAGCGACTCGGCGGCCGCCAGCGAGGCCTCGCGCACGGTGGATGCATCAGCGCCTAACGCAGGACCGAGCGCCCGCCTGAGCTCGGTCGCCAGCGCGGGCGGCGGCACGGGTTCCCGGGTGTCCAGCCAGTCCCCGACCGTCATGCCGCTCCGCCTAACGCAGTGCGCACGATGGCCGGCGCCCCGGCGATCGCCTCCCGCACGTGCGCCGCGTCGGGCAGCCCCGCCTGGGCCATGTGCGCCTTGCCGCCGCCGCGGCCGCCGGCCGCCGCCGCGATCGTCCGGATCAACTGGTCGGCGCGCACCCCGCGATCCCGCAAATCGTCGGTGACCACCGCCAGCAGCGTGTTCTTCCCGTCGCTGAACGAGGAGCCCAGCACGCCCACGCCGCTCCCCAGCTGCTCGCGCAGCGCGTCGCCTAACGCTTGCAGCTCCTTCACGTCGCCGGCCTCGACCACCGCCGACACGATGCGCGCCCCGTTGGCCCGCTCCGCGCCGGCCACGAGCCGCTGCACCTGGTCGCCGCCGCCGCGCAGCGCGTCGTCCAACCGCTTCTGCAGCGCGCGCCGCTCCTCGAGCAGCGCCTCGACGCGCTTGACCACGCCGTCCGCCGGCGCGCGCACCAACTCGCCTAACCGCTCCAGCCGGCGCTCCTCGTCGCGCAGCAGCTCGTACGCCTTGGGGCCGGTCACCGCCTCGATGCGACGCACGCCCGCCGCCACACCCGTCTCGGCCACGATCTTGAACAGCGCAATCTGCCCCGTGTTCCGCGCGTGCGTGCCGCCGCACAGCTCCATGGACCACCCGGGAATGGACACCACGCGCACCACGTCGCCGTACTTCTCGCCGAACAACGCCATCGCGCCGCCCGCCACCGCGTCGCGGTACGGTCGCTCGGTGGTCGCCACGTCCACGTCGGCCCAGATGCCGCGGTTCACCCAGGCCTCGATCTCGGCCAAGCGCTGGGCGCCGACGGGGCCGTGATGCGTGAAGTCGAACCGCAGCCGGTCCGGCGCGACTAACGAGCCGGCCTGGTGCACGTGTTCGCCGAGGATGGCGCGCAGCGCCGCGTGGAGCAGGTGGGTGGCGGTGTGGTTGCGTTCCGTATCGCGCCGGCGGTCCGTGGGCACCCGCGCCACCGCCGGCCCGAAGCGGAAATCGCCCACGAGCGTTCCGACCGCGGCGTGGGTCCCCTGAACCTTGCGCACGTCGTCCACATCCACCCGCCATCCCTGCCCAACGATCTCGCCCACATCCGAGATCTGACCACCCGACTCGGCGTAGAAGGGCGTCTCGCGCAGCATGACCGCGATGCGTCCGTCGTCCAACCGGCGCGCCGCCGTCACCTGCGTTTCGATCTCCACGGTGTCGTAGCCCACGAAGCGCGATGACTCCGCCGGCGTCGCGCGGTCCCACCGCGATGCATCGGCCAGCACGTCCGCCGCCACCGTGATGTCGCGCGCGCGCCGGTCCTCGCGCGACTGCTCCCGTTGGGCATCCAGCGCGCGCTCGAAGCCGCTGATGTCCACCGTGTACCCGCGCTCGCGCGCCATCAACTCGGTGAGATCGATCGGAAACCCGTAGGTGTCGTACAGCCGGAACGCGTCGTCGCCGGAAATCGTGCCGCGCAGCGACGTCGAGCCCTGCGTCGACCGCACGGGCGCGAGCTGGTCGAAGCGCTGCATGCCGCCTTCGATCGTCGCCAGAAAGCGCTCCTCTTCCGCCCGCGTCGTGTCCAACAAAAATCCGCGGCGCGCCTCGAGCTCCGGATACACGTCGCGCATGGTATCGACCACCCGCTCGACCACGCGCACCAGCGTCGGCTCCGACCTGCCTAACAACCAGGCGTGCCGCACCGCGCGGCGCAAAATCCGGCGCAGCACGTAGCCGCGACCCTCGTTGGACGGATACACGCCGTCGGCAAGCAGAAACGCCACCGCACGAGCGTGGTCCGCGAGCACGCGGAAGGATGCCGGCTCGACCGTGACCCGCCGCGGCCCCGTTTCCACGACGTATTCCACATCCGACGTGCGGCCCCGGTACGAAATCCCCACGGCCTCCTCGGCCGCCTTGAGCAAGGGCGCGAACAGATCGGTGTGATAATTGGATGTCACGCCCTGCTTTACCGCCGCGATGCGCTCGAGTCCCGCTCCGGTGTCCACCGACGGCCGCGGCAGCGGCACCAACTCGCCATTCTGCTGGCGGTCGAACTGCATGAACACCAAGTTCCAGATCTCGAGGAACCGCCCCGCCTCGGCGCCTTCGACGAACGCATCTCGCGAGAATTCGGACCGGTCCAGCTCCGTCCACTCACCGTGCGCTCCGGCCGGAAACGACCAGTCGGACGCAAAGTGCGCGAGGTCCACGTAGATCTCGCTGCACGGACCGCACGGGCCAGTGTCCGCCATCTGCCAGAAGTTGTCGGCTTCGCCAAGTCCGTAGATGCGCGAATCGGGGAGTCCGGTTACCTCGCGCCACAACCCGCGTGCTTCGTCGTCCGACTCGTACACCGTCACGCGCAAATGCCGCTTGTCGATGCTCAGCTCTTCGGTGACGAACTCCCACGCGAACCGAATGGCGTCGCGCTTGAAGTAGTCGCCGAACGAGAAATTCCCGAGCATCTCGAAGAACGTGTGGTGACGCGCGGTATGTCCCACCTGCTCGAGGTCGTTATGCTTGCCGCCGGCCCGCACACACTTCTGCGCGGTGGTGGCGCGCCGCCCGAACGACGTTTGCTCCTGCCCCAAAAAAATCTTCTTGAATTGGACCATGCCCGCGTTCGTGAACAGCAACGTCGGGTCGTCCTTGGGTACGAGCGAGGAGCTGGGGCGAATCGCGTGGCCATTTCGCTCGAAGTACGCGAGGAAGCGCTGGCGAATTTCGGAAGCGCGCATAACGCAACAATATACTCGTACAGAAGGCATACGAGTCAGTAGGCCGAAGCCGCGACACGCGCTGCTGCACCACCTGAATGCGCAGAGCGAAGGAGCCCTGCGGGCGACTCAGCGAACGAGCCGGTCGACCGCCGCGCGAACGTCGCCGAGCTCGTACCCGCGACGCGCCAGAAACGCGTAGAGCCGGCGGCGCTGCACATCTGCTGGGAGATCGCGCAGCGATCGCATCTTCCGCTCCGCAACCCGGCCGCACGCCTGAGCTTCGTCTACGCCGTCGTCGGTCACGATTTCATCGATCGCGGCGTCGGCGACGTCGCGGGTCACGCCGCGGCGTGCGAGCTCCGCCTGCATGCGGCGTCGCGACAAGCCGCCCGCCAGCTTGGTGCGCGCGAACTGCCGCGCGAACGACGCATCGTCCAGGAAGCCCTGCTCCGTAAGGCGGGCAACTGCCGCTTTCGCAAGGATGGGCGGCTCGCCCTTTTTTACCAACAACCGCTCCAGCTCGCGCGACGCACGCGCATGCGCAGCCAACAACGTCACGGCCCGATCGTAGGTGTGCAGCGCCTGCACTTCCTGTGTGATCGCGGCAACGACACGATCGGTGACCTGCGCGCCAACGTGTAGATCGAGACGCTCGATCGCATCGAGCGACAGATCGCCCACCGCTGCGCCATCGACCGCGATGCTGTACCGGCCACCCACGCTCTCGCTCCGATCGGCGCGCGCGCCGGCCCAACGCGTGCTCGACGTGACGGCAGTTATGACAGGCACGGACGACACCTCGATCTACGATCCGTCAAAGAAAATGCCGAGGAAGGAAATCGCGAGACTGGAGTAATTTCCGGGTACCCCGCATCTCGGCGTTCCACCCCCTCGGCACTTTCCGAGTGATGTGTGCGCGTCACTCCTCGACCAGATCGCCCTCCGCACCCGTTACTAACCGAATGCCGAGTACTCCTTTCACCTTCTCCTCGATCTCGGCGAGCATCGCGGGGTTGTCCTTCAAGAACAATTTCGCGTTCTCACGTCCCTGCCCAATACGCTGCGCGTTGTAGCTGTACCACGCGCCCGACTTCTCGATGATGCCGGACTCCGCGCCAATGTCGACGAGCAGCGACGTATGGCTGATGCCCTCCGCATACATGATGTCGAACTCGGCTTGCTTGAAGGGCGGCGCCACCTTGTTCTTCACCACCTTTACCCGCACGTGCGAGCCAATGACATCCTCTTTTTCCTTGACCGGTCCGATCCGGCGAATGTCGAGACGCACCGAGGCGTAAAACTTGAGCGCCTTCCCACCAGTCGTCGTCTCGGGGTTGCCGAACATCACGCCGATTTTCTCACGCAACTGATTGATGAAGATGACCGATGTCTTCGAGCGCGCGATTGCACCAGTCAGCTTCCGCAACGCCTGACTCATGAGCCGAGCCTGCAGGCCGACGTGCGAGTCCCCCATTTCTCCCTCGATCTCCGCTTTCGGCACCAGCGCTGCAACGGAGTCGATCACCACCACATCCACCGCACCCGAGCGCACGAGAATCTCGCAGATTTCCAACGCCTGCTCACCCGTATCCGGCTGCGAGACCAATAGATTCTCGACATCCACACCCAACTTCGACGCGTAGTCCGTGTCTAACGCATGCTCCGCATCGATGTACGCGGCGACGCCGCCGGCTCGCTGTGCGTTCGCCACCACGTGAAGACACAACGTGGTCTTACCGCTCGACTCGGGACCGTAGATCTCCGTGACACGCCCGCGCGGAATACCGCCCACGCCAATGGCCGCGTCCAGATTGATGGCCCCCGTTGGAATCGCTTCCACACGCACTCGAGCGCTGTCCGATCCCATCTTCATGATGGACCCCTTTCCACAGCTCTTCTCGATCTGCGCGATGGCCAGATTCAACGCCTTCTTTTTGTCATCCTGCAAAGTCGACACAGCCATTTTCGTTCATCCTCTCGGTTAGTTGTAGTCCGCTCTGGCCATGCAGCGTAATCGTACCGGATAGACGGAGAATCCGACACCCGAAGAAAATACGAAACAGAGAGCTAAGATTCAAGCAGAATACGACAGAGAAAATGCATTCGGAACGTGGCGAACTCGGACGCGCTCACCCTCCACGAGAACGCCCACGACATCGAACCGATACGAGTCCGTCGGTCGACCGTGCCGGTCGATCCAGACTGAAGCAGAGCGCGCTAGCTCCCGCTGTTTGCTCCAGTTGACGGCTTCGACCGGATCCCCGAATTCCCGTCCCTTCCGAGCCTTCACCTCGACGAATGCGATGGTTCCGTCGCGCTCGACAACGAGGTCGATGTCCCGATGGCCGTTGCGAAATCTTCGCTGCACAACCCGCCACCCGTGACGCCGAAGCCACCGCTCCGCGATCCGCTCGCCCAGCTCTCCAAACGCCTGCCTGGCCGCTGACATGGGCGCGAACATAGGGGCGACGGCGAAGTCGCCATCACCCTTTCAATGCATCCGCAATCTTTTTTCGAGCTACCGGGTCGTCCGGACGAGCGAGCTCACGAGCTGTGCTCCGCCCATTGACGGGATATCGATCGCGCTGCGGACAACGATCGGATTTTGCTTCGTGACCCAGTAGAGGCCACGACCGGGGTCGGCGTGAACGGCAACGACCCAGCAGTCATACGTCCCCGCGGGCACGCGCACGCGGTCTTCTCCGATCACAGAAAGTCGCGTCGGAATGA
>DASUHB010000016.1 GCA_036273715.1 Gemmatimonadaceae bacterium | reverse complement strand
GGCGCACGGCCGCCTGGACGAGCTCGGGAGGGACGAGGTTCCAATGAACGGTTCCTTTGGGCGCGAGTCCGAGCGCCTCGAGGCCGGTGTTGCCCTTGCGCTCACGCGGTTCAGCGCGGGGCGTGGTTTGCGTTGCCATGTGGTATCGTCTCTGGTGCAAAAGGAATATCCGGACGCCGCTCCATGCCCTTGCAGGGAGCGGGCCGGAGCGCCGCCGAGAGTGCGCATCGTAAGGTGCACCTGATACGGCCGGCGCTCAAGCAGCATATGCAAGCGTGCGGGGGGCGTCAATCGCACGCTGCTACACCTGCAGGCGGTCTCCCTGGCGCGACACCAGTGCATACAGCGCCGGCATCAGGAACACGCTGATCAGCAGGCGTGAGAACAGTCCGCCGACGATGACCAACGCAAACGGGCGCTGCGAATCTGATCCGACGCCGTGCGACAACGCGGCCGGCAGCAGGCCCAACGCAGCGACGAGCGCCGTCATCATGATGGGACGCAAGCGCAGCACGGCCGCTTCGCGTGTCGCTTCGAGAATGCCCACGCCGCCGGTGCGAAGCTCGTTGGCGTATGAAATGTAGACCACGGCGGTTTGCACCGACACGCCGAAGAGTGCGAGAAACCCGATACCCGATGAGACGGAGAACGGCGTTCCGCTGATGAGCAGCGCGACCAGGCCGCCCACGGGCGCCGAGAGAATCACGCCGAACACGGTGATGAGCGGGAACTTGAAGTTGCCGTACAGCACGAAGAGCAGCAGGAAGATCACGAACAGCGTGAGCGGCAGGATGACGCGCAGCTGGGCTCGCGAGGCGGTGTACTCCTGGTATTCGCCGCCCCATACGATGTGATAGCCGGGCGGCATGGACACCGCCTTGTTCACCTGCTGTTGGGCGTCCTGCACGGCGCTCGCGAGGTCGCGTCCGTTCACCGAGTACTGGATGCCGATGAAGCGGCTGTTATCCTGACGGTAGATGAACGAGGCTCCGTTAGACACGTCGACTTCGGCGAGATCCTTGAGCGGAATCTGCTCGCCATCCGGTGCGGCGACGAGGATGCTGCCGATCTGCTGCGGATTCTCGCGATACTGCGGCTCGAGTCGTACGACGAGATCGTACAATCGCTCGCCTTGCTCTACTTGTGTCGCGACGCCGCCGCCGACTGCGGCTTCGATGAGGGCGTTGACATCGCCGGCGTTGATGCCGTAGCGCGCGATCTTGGCACGATCCACCGTCACCGTCAACGAGGGTTGGCCGAGCTCCTGGACGAGGGTGAGATCGCCGATCCCGCGCACATGTTCAAGAACCTGCTTGATTTCTTTCCCCTTTTTCTCGAGGACGTTGAGATCGGTGCCGAACACCTTCACATCGAGCGCGCTTTTGAGACCGGTCTCCGCCTCATCGACGGCGTCCTCGGCCGGCTGCGTGTAGTTGAACGTGATGCCGGGGAACGTCTCGAGCTTCTTATCGATCGCGTCGATGAGGTCCTGCTTGCTGCGATACGGTCCCGTCCACTCGTCGTACGGCTTGAGCCCGACGTAAAACTCGGCATTGAAGAAGCCGGTGGCATCGGTCCCGTCGTCCGGCCGACCGTGCTCTGAGCCGACGACGGTCACCTCGGGGAAGGAGCGCAGAATCGCGCGAATTTTCGGCACGATGGCCGCGCTTTCGTCGAACGAAATGGTGTACGGCATGGTGGCGCGCACCCACAGCGCGCCCTCGTCCAAGTGCGGCATGAACTCGGCGCCGATGATGGGAATCAGCAGCAGCGAGAGCACGAACACGGCGGTGGACACGATGGTCGTTATCCACGGATGTGCGAGGCATGCATCGAGCGCGCGCGCGTACCAGTTCTTGACCCACTCGAATGCCTTGTTCCGGCGTTCCTTCACCCCGCGCCTGAGCAGCCAGGAGCACAACACCGGAATGAGGGTGAGCGTGACGATGAGCGAGCCGACTAACGCAAAGATCGTGGTGTCTGCCATCGGACGGAACAGGCGGCCGGATGGGCCCGCGAGCACGTAGATGGGCAGGAAGCCGGCGACGATGACGGCGACGGCGTAGAAGATCGGCCGGTCCACCTCGGCTGCGGCAGCCGTGATGACTTCGAGGAGGTTGTACTCGGTGCCGTGTTTGAGCGCCAGTTGTCGGTGGATGTTTTCCACCATCACGACCGCGCCGTCGACGAGTATGCCGAAGTCGATGGCGCCGATCGAAAGCAAGTTCGCGGGGATGTGCCTGATGTCGAGACAGATGAAGGCGAACAGCAGCGACATCGGTATTGCGACGGCGACGATGAGCCCGGATCGGACGTCGTACAAGAAAAAAATGAGGACGACGATCACGAGCAGGATGCCGCGGATGAGATTGTCCTCCACGGTGCGGGTCGTGAGGTTGACGAGGTCGCTGCGGTCGTAGAAGGGTCGGATGCGGACATCGCGCGGCAGCACCGAGTCGTTGAGCTGCTTCGTCATCGCCTCGACGCCCTTGAGGACGGTCTGCGTCTGCTCGCCGCGCCGCATGAGGATCACGCCTTCGACGGCGTCATTGGTCTCATCGAAGCCGAACTGGCCTAACCGTGGTGCGTGGCCGATGATGACGTCGCCCAGATCCTTGACCAGGATCGGGGTGCCGTTGTGGACGGCGACGACGATGTTGCCGATGTCATCCAGCGTGTGGACGCGGGCGAGGCCGCGCACGTAGTAGAACTGGCCGCCCTCCGAGTAGAATCCGCCGCCGGAATTGCCGTTGTTGTTCGAGAGGGCGTTCTGTACCTCGGGCACGGTGAGGCCGGCGCCGGCGAGGCGGGTCGGGTCGAGCAACACCTGGTACTGCATGGTCTCTCCGCCTAACGGAGAGTCATCGGCCACGCCGCTCACCGACTTGTACGCCTTGGTGATCACCCAGTCGTCGATGTTCTTGAGCTCCATCGCCGACCGGTCGTTGCTCTCGAGCACGTAGCGGTAGACGAGACCGGAGGGGGACGAGAGCGGAGCCATGTCCGGCGTGACGCCGTCCGGCAGGTCGAGGTCGGGGAAACGCTCGAACGCCTGCTCGCGCGCGAAGTAGTCGTCGGTGTTGTCCTCGAACGTGAGGATGACGTCCGAGAGTCCATAGAGCGAAATCGAGCGGATGATTTTCAGCTTGGGCAATCCGTTCATCTGGACTTCGATCGGCACCGTGATCAGCCGCTCCACTTCCTCCGACGCATGGCCGGGCCATTGGGTGATGATCTCGACCATGGTGGGCGAGAGGTCCGGATACGCGTCGACCGGCAGGCGGCGGAACGACCAGATGCCGCCGCCAACGAGCAGCAGCGCGAGCAACGAGACCAGGAACCGCTGGCCGAGCGATTTACCGATGAGCCGGTTGATGTACGATTGACGCTCGTCCCTGGCGGGCGCGTCTGGCGGTGTGTGACCCGCGGGTTCGGTCATTGGCTTTGCGCGAACTGGAGGAAGAGTCCGCCCTCGGAAACGACCTTGTCGCCGGGCTGCAGGCCGGCCGAGATCTGATAGCGATCGGCGAGGCGCTCGCCTAACGTGACCGACCGGCGTTCGAACGCGCCGTTCGCGTCCTGGACATACACGAACGGGTTGTTGTCTTCATCGCGCAGCACCGCCGCGATCGGGACCAGGAGACCCGTGTGTTCGTGGTGCGAGTGCACGGTGACGCGCACGTACATGTCCTTCTTGAGCAGCCGCGCGGGATTGGGGACGACGACGCGGGCGGCGGTGGCCTTGGTGGTGCTGTCGACCTCGGCGGCAATGTTGTCGACCGCGCCGTGGAAGACGGTGGGCGATGCGTTCGAGACGACATCGGCCTCATCGCCTAACCGAACATCCGAAAGGTCCGACTCGAAGACGTTGGTCATCACCCACATGCGCGACAGATCCGCCACCGTGAAACACGGCGTGCTGCCGGCCTGGAGGAGCTGGCCCGGGGTCACGAGCCGCTCGACGACCGTCCCGGCGAGCGGCGCGCGAATGGCGCCCTGCACGTTGGCGACGGGCCGATTCTCCTGCAGCGCCTGGATCGTGGAGTCCTCGACGCCGATCGAGCGGAGCTGCTCGAGAGCCGCGTCGCGATCGGCGACGGCGGTCACGGCGTCGGTTTGCGCCTGTTCCATGTCGCGACGCGCAATCGCGTCGTTCTTGAACAGCTGCACGTCGAGGTCGGCGATGTGCTGGAGATTGCGCGCGGTCGCCGCTGCCTTCCGATAATTGGAGACGGCCGCCGCGTAATCCGGCGACGACACGTACGCCAACGCCTGCCCGCGCCGCACGACGTCGCCGGGCTGCACGAGAATGCGCGTTACGGGTCCGGAGATCGGCGCCAGCACCTGCGTCGACTGGTCGCCGTCGAACGCCACCGTGCCCGTGGCGTACACGAGCGGCGTGTACCGGGTCGGCGCCACCGTGGTGATGGAGATGCGTTCCCGTTGGGCAGGCGGCAGCACCAGCTCGCCGGCCTTTGCCGCCGGCGTGGCACCGTAGCCGGGCGCGCGCGCCTCGGATGGGGGCGGCGCGTCCTTCGAACACGCCGCGAGCGCGGCGGCGGCGAACACCGCGGCGCCTACCGTTAGGCAGGCGCGGGATCGGATGGGCGATCGCAGGTCAGTCATGCGGAACTCCGGATGGTGCGCTCGCGAGCGGCGCGCCGACGGCGAGCTCGAGCTGCGCGATGGCATCGTTCACGGCGCCGAGGGCGTCGGTGTATTGCGTCTGCGCATCGAGAAAATCGCGTTCGGCATCGAGCACCTCGAGCGCGGATGAGCCGCCGAGTTTGTAGCTGTTGAACGCGATCGTATAGGCTTGTTGGGCTTCGGGGACGAGCTCGTCGTGCAGGTACTGCGCTTGTTGCAAGGCCGTCGCAGCGCCCGCGTACGCGACGCGCACTTCCTGGTTCACCTGCGCCGCGAGATCGCGATTGGTAGCCGCGAGCTCCTTTTCATGGTGCGCGGCCTCCGAGACCTCGCCGCCGGTGTGCTGCCAGAAAAACAGCGGAAAGCCGATGCCGATGCCGGTGTCGTAGGTGGCCGGCGTGCCAACGACGTTGAGCCGTGTGACGCCGAGGCTGATGTCCGGCAGCCAGAATTCCTTGGCCAGCGTGGTCGCGGCGCTCGCACCGGCGCGCTGCGCGGCCAGACTGCGCAGCTCGGGGCGAAGCGCCTCGGCGCGCCGCTCGAGCGAGTCGAGTGCCGGCAGCGGCGGGGGAATCTCGAGCGAATCAGCGGGACGGATGTTCGCGCCTAACAGACGACCCATGAGCCGGTTGATCGACGCTTTCGCATTCGCGACATCGCGCTGGCCGGCGATGAGATTGTTCTGTGCCTGTGCGACGTCGACCTTGGCTTTGATGACGTCGAGCTTCGGACTCGTGCCGCCCTCGAAGCGCGCTTCGGTGCGCGTCAGGAAATCCTGCGCCAACTGCTTGGCCTGCTGGAAATCGTCCAGGTGCCGGAGCGCGACGAGGAGCGAGTCATACGTCTGCGACGTCTCGGACGCGAGCTGTTGCCGAAGCTGCAGGTATGACAACTCGGCCGTGTGGACATCGGCGCCGGCGACTTTGCCGCGAAGCCGGATGCGGTCGGGGAATGGTACCGTGAGGTTGAGCGCGTAATCGTGTTCCGTGGCCGTCGAAGGCGTGAGCGCGCCGTTCTGCCCAACGATCGTTGCCGAGAGCGACGGGTCGGGGATCGCAACTGCTTCGGTGACGCGGGCGCGCGCCTGCTCCGTTTGTTCGCGGGCCGCGATGAGCGTCGGATTGTGCGCGAGGACGGAGTCGATGGCTTGCTGGCGCGTGATCACCAGCGTTGGGCCGCTGTCCGTGAACAGGGCCGGCGGCGGATGCGTGGCCTCGCCGCGGATGCGGTTCATCTCGCGCGCGATGCGGGCAGAATCAGCGGCGCTCGCGCTGTCGGCTCGGGCGGCGGAATCCGACCGGCTGCGGGGCACGGGCTGTTGAGCGTGCACCACGACCGCAAACGCCAACGTCAGCGCTCCAACGATCTTCCCAACGTGCATGTGACTTCCTCGTCCTGGTGTGACCGGAGGGCGGCGAGGGCCGGTCCGGAACGCTCAGGCACGCGGCACGCGAGAGCACGAGGCTCCGGCGGCCGGCGGCCGTGTCATCCGTTAGGCGAGGATGCCGCCGGCGCGCGCGGCCCGGGGGCCACGGCACGCCGGCGTCCCGCTAACGGGACGCGACGACGAGGAGTGGTGGGGCTCGAGGAGCGTGTGGATCGACGCGTCGCGCTCGCGGAGCGTCGACGGCCCGCGCGACGCACAGCGGGTCGGCATGCTGGAGGAGCGGCCGGGCACGATCGACGTGCGCCGGCAGCGTATTCGCGCCGATCTGCAGCGCGAGACATGCCGGACAGTCGTTGGGATTGTGGCTGTGGTGCAGGTGGATGCCTGCATCTTCGACGTGCGCGGCCGCACTGTGCGACGCCAATGCTTCGGCGCTCGGCGCAATGCCGACGGCGACGACCTGTGCGATGAGCACGAGCAGGCCGACGACGCGGGACAGCCGCGAACGGCGCGAGCGGAAGGTGGCGAACACACCCGTCATACGCACAAAGTAGCGGCGGCGCTGGTGGGTGTCACGCGCAGAGCGCCAAACGAATGGCGGTAGCGTTCACGGCTGGGGCTTCAGGATGTCGAGCGGATCGACCGGTTTTCCCTCCGGGCGCATCTCGAAATGCAGATGCGGACCGAGGTCGGGGTCGGTGGATCCGACGTAGCCAATGACATCGCCCTTGCCGACGACGTCGCCTTTCTTGACCGTGACTTTTTCGAGCGAGCCGTACACGGAGTAGTCGCCGCCGGGATGCTCGATGATGACGGTGAGGCCGTAGGTGCCGAACGGCTCGGCGACGCGCACTTTGCCGGCGGCAACCGCGTGCACCTGGGCGCCCTCGGCGGCTTTGATCCCGATGCCGTTCCAGCGCACGGTGGTGTTGTTCGGGTTGACGACGCGGCCGAAGGTATAGAGGAGGGTTCCGTCGACGGGCCAGTCGAGGCGGCTGGCGCCGCTGAACACGCCGGCCGAGCGCGGTGCGTTAGGCGACGCGCGCTCGGCGCGCAGGCGGGCCGCCTCGAGCGACGCGATGACGCTGGTGAGGCGTCCCTCGTCGCTGGCGAGCTGTCGGATGCGGCGGTCGGTCAGGCGCGCGTTCCGTTGGGCATCGCGCAGGCTCGCCGCCTGTTGGGACTGCAGGTCGCGCAGGTGCTGCTCCTCATCGGCCTTCTCCTGGCGGTTTTCCTCCATGTCGCTCTGGAAGCGAACCAGGTTGCCGCGCTGGCGGTCGATCTGATTGCGTAGGTCTTCCACGCGGTGCACCAGCACGCGGTCTCGCAGGGCGAGCAGGTGGAGGTACTTATAGCGCGCGATGAGGTCGCCAAAGCTGTTGGCCGACAGCATCACCTCGAGCGAGAAGAGCGGTCCGCGCTTGTAGATGTCGACCAGGCGCCGCTGGAGGATCACGCGCTTGACGGTGAGCTCGTCCTGCGCGTCGACCAGATCGGAGGTGGTGCTGGCGACCTCGGCGTTGATCGCATCCAGTTGGGCATCGAGCGAGTGCACGACACGGGCGGTCATGTCGGCTTCGCGGTTGAGATTGTCGACTTCCTCGGAGAGGTCGTGCACGGTGCTCTGCAGCGACTGGCGTCGCTGCTCGAGCCGCTCGCGCTCGGCGCGCAAGGAGTCGAGCTTGGTGCGCTCTGCTTTGAGCCGGGCTTCGGGGCTGGATTGTTGGGCGGCGGACTGCGCGGAGGCGGGGACCGGACCGCCGACGGCAGCGGCGATCACCAGCACCCAAAGGCGGACAAAGCGGGACAGGGCCGGACACGGCCGGAGAACGCCGTCAGACAGGCGGACAAGGCGGGACAGGGCCGGACAAGTCCGGAGAACGCCGTCAGACAGGCGGACAAGGCGGGACAGGGCCGGACACGGCCGGACAACGCCGTCAGACATCGCGCAGGTGGCGGCCCACCGACATCGCGCTGCCGAGGAGGCCGATGACACCGCCGATCAAGACGCCTAACGCCGCCGATCCGGCCTGGAAGAACGCGCTGGAGATGCCTAACGTTTGGTCGACGAGCCGGTAGGCCACCCAGGCCAGCGCCAGAGCGAGCAGGCCGCCGACGACGCCTTTGACGAATCCGTCGACGAGGAACGGCCGCCGCACGAACGCGTCGGTGGCGCCGACGAGCCGCATGATCGAAATCTCGCGCGCCCGCGCCAGCACCGTCATCCGGATGGTGGATCCGATGATGATGATGGCGACGCCGGCGAACGCGATGCCTAACACGAGACCGGTGGCGCCGGCGATGGTGCGGATGTTGTACAACTTCTGCACCCATTCCTCGCCGTAGCGCACGTCGTCGACGAACGAGTAGGTCTTCACGCGCTCGGCCACCTCGCGCACGGTGGCGGGATCGCGGTAGCCGGGCTTGAGCCGGATCTCGAGCGACGCCGGCAGCACCGCCGCGTCGAACACATCCTGGAACTCGCCCATCTCCTTGCGTGCGCGCGCGAGCGCTTGCTCGGGGGTGATGATGTCGACGTGCGCGACTTCCGGGAACGCCGCAATGTCGCCGACGGCCGTGGAAACGGCTTCGACCGGCGCGCCGTCGGCAAGGAACGCGCGAATCTCCACGCGCTCTTCGACGTGCTTGAGCGCTTCACTCACGTTGAGCGCCACGAGTCCGAAGAGGCCGAACGCGAACAGGCTGAAGGCAATGGTGAGAACGCTGAGCACGCTCAAGAGCGGCGCCCGCTTCAGGCCTAACGAGACTTCGCGAAGCGTCAGGCGCATCAGACGGCGGGTGGAGCGGGCTGCTCGGCCGCGGCCCGCTCGGCAGAGTCGAAGACGATCTGGCCGCGGTTGATCTCGATCACGCGATACTCCGAGCGGCGAACCAGCTCGAGGTTGTGCGTGGCCATGAGCACGGCCGTACCCGACGCATTGATGTCGCGCAGCAGTTGGAAGATGCCGCGCGTGGCGCGCTCATCGAGGTTGCCCGTCGGCTCGTCGGCGATGAGCAGCACCGGGTCGTTGACGAGCGCGCGCGCGATCGCGACCCGTTGCTGCTCGCCGCCCGACAGCTCGCGCGGGAAGCTCGTGCCCTTCGAGGCGAGCCCGACCTGCGTGAGCAGGCGTCCAACCTTGGCTGGTATGGCATCGCGCGACGTCCCGGTGACCTCGAGCGCGAAGGCGATGTTCTGTTCGGCGGTGCGATCCTCGAGTAGTCGAAAATCCTGGAAGACGATGCCCAACCGGCGGCGCAGCTTCGGGACTTCGCGCCGCTTCACGTCGCTCGACCGAATGCCGCCCACGCGAACTTCTCCGGACGTGGGCCGCTCCTCCATGTAGACCAGCTTGAGGATGGTCGATTTGCCGGCGCCGCTGGGGCCGGTGAGGAACGCAAATTCGCCCTTGGCGACGGTGAACGAGGCGTTGTTGAGGGCGACGCCGCTGCGGGGATATTCCTTGGTGACGTGCGAGAAGCGAATCACTGGCTGGCTACTGGAGGCTGGGACAGGAGTGGCGGCAGGCCGACGCTGGACGCGGGCGACCGTGGTCGAGGTCGCTCGGCTCGCTGGCGGAGCCGCCTTCCAGTCCAATGACTACAGACCCTCGTCATCCGTTACGTCATCATTTCAACGCCTGGGCGGCGTCGGCGATGAGGTCGTCGGCGTCCTCGATGCCCACGCTGATGCGGACGAAGCCATCGGGGATGCCGATCGCGGCTCGCTCGGCGGGCGTCATCGAGGCGTGCGACGTGAATCGCGGCTCCGAGACGAGCGTGTCGACGCCTCCCAGACTCGGTGCGTGCGTCATGACCCGCAGACGGCTGATGAAGCGCTCGGCCGCATCGCCGCCACCCGCGAGCTCGACGGCCATCATACCGCCGAATCCGTCCAGGGTTGCACGCGCGACTTCGTGATCCGGATGCGACGGCAGGCCGGGGTAGTGCACGCGGGCGAACTCGGACCGCTCGGCGCACCACTGGGCGAGACGCATCGCGTTCTCGTTGTGCCGGTGGAGTCTGACGTCGATGGTCTTGAGGCCGCGCTCGAGGAGCCATGCCGCGAACGGATCCGGCGATTGTCCCCAGACCATCATCTTCTGCCGCACTTCCTCGATGTACGAGGCCGTGCCTAACACAGCGCCGGCGAGCACGTCGTGGTGGCCGTTCAAGTACTTGGTGGCCGAGTGAATGACGACGTCCGCGCCGTGCTCGAGGGGCCGGAAGTTGACGGGCGACGCGAAGGTCGAGTCGACGACTAACGCAAGGCCCATCTCCTGCGTGAGGTAGCTGATGGGGCGCAGGTCGATGACGCGGCATGACGGATTGACGGGCGTCTCGACGAAAATCGCGCGCGTGTGTTTGCGCACGCGCTTGCGCCAGACGCGGGTTTCCATCGGATCGACGAGCGTCACCTGGATGCCCATCGCCTCGAATTCCCGCGTGAACAGCCGGTGGGTGCCGCCGTAAATCCATTCGCTCGCCAGCAGGTGGTCGCCAGGTCGCAACAGCGCGAGCATCGCGCACGTGGTGGCGCCCATTCCGCTCGAGAGCAGGAGCGACGCCTCCGCGCCTTCCAACATCGCGAGGCGCTTGTGCAGCAATTCGCTGTTCGGGTTGTTGCCGTAGCGCGGATAGCGAAGGCCCTCTTCGGTTCCGACTTCCTGAACGAAGTTGACGGACTGATAGATCGGAGTAACGACAGGCGTATCCGTGTCGTGCGTGTCGCGGCCACCGTGGACCGCGACCGTTGAGAATCCCTGCCGGCGTCGGCGATGCATCATACTGGCTCCCGTGTCACGCGAGTATTCCGCGCCGCGGCGGGTTGTCGGTGTCCACCTTCACGATGGTGATTATCTCCGATGGTGAGGCGCCTGCGATGTCGCGCAGCACGACCTCGCCGCGCGGCAGGTCATCATCATAGTGCAGCGTTGCCAGCTCGTGGCGTCTGGGTCCGTGCACCCACACCAATTCGCCGTCCATGAGGAGTCGTCGGCGCGCGTCATCCGGATTCATCCAGATGGCGGACCCGCGCTCTGCATCTCCGGTTTTCGTCGCGACGAGACGCAACACGCGCAGCGGCGCATTGGTGCGCTCGCTCACGCCATGCCGCCTACTACCATGTAACCTTCCTCGAGTCGCATCACGAGCCGCCGCCGACACAGCGTGTCCAACACTTCGCCGACCTGCTCGACTTCGATGCCGGTTTCACGAGCGAGGTCGGCGGGTACGCTGCGGCCGAGCCGGCACATTGCTTCCCATGCGCGGCGCTCGCGGTCACCGACGGTTCCCACGAGCATCGTGGAACCTTCGGTGGACTGCGCGACGATCGCGAGACCGTGACGGTCGAGCACGGTTTCGATCGCGTCGAGGTGCGATTCGCTGATGCCGCGGAACAGAAAATAGGCTTCGCGGAGCGGCAGATCATCGGCGACGGCTGCGGCACTCCGCATCAGCAGCTTGGCGACGATCTCATCGGCGCACGAGTAGTCGAGCAGGCCGACGTACGAAAAATCGATGACGGTGAGCGTATGATCGCCGAGCTCGGCGAGCTGTTTTTCGATCCCATCGCGTACCGCAGCCCCGGTTGGGCGGGTGACGAGGTCGGTGTAGAGGTCGCACACGGTGCGACGTAAGACCGAGCTGAGGTCGATGTGATTGATCACCTGTCGGCGATGCGCTCCGGGATGGTGATTTGCATTTGCGCTCCCGGAAAGTATGGGAGCTTCTCCTCCAAGGGAACGTCATCGTCCCAACTCGGCACGAT
>DASUHB010000015.1 GCA_036273715.1 Gemmatimonadaceae bacterium | reverse complement strand
CGCAACGCGGCTATCTCGTGCTTTCGATTGGGCCATCGGAACGTCTCGGGCGCATCCACTGGCGCGCCAGAAAAAGAACTGCGGGGACGATCTCGAGAATCGTGAGCCACACGCGCGACGACACGACGAGCAGTGTCGCCTGGCCGCCGGTGAAGCCGGCGCGCTGCAATCCGGCGAACATCACGATCTCCCGTACGCCGACCCCACCCGGCGCGATGAGCGCCAAAAACCCGGCGAGATAGGAGGCCGTGAAAACTGCGATGTAGGTGCCGACGGCGCCAGTCGCACCGCCGAGCACCCCCACGGCCATCACCAGAAACGCCACCCCGTATACAACCCACGATGCCGCGGAGATGAGTGCGGCGATCCAGATGGCCGTGTGCGGGATTCGGCCGAGCACGATCGGGCGGCGCAGGATGCGCCCGGCCATTCTGCCCAACCATGGAATGAGCTGCGGTGCGAGCAGCAAGCCGATGCCCAGGAGCGCGATCACCGCGATGCCCAACGCAGGCACGTGCAGTGCGCCGGCGCCGGTGAGCGCGAGCACCACGAAACCCGCCACGGTGTTGATGAGCGTCACGATGACCGCGGCGCCAGCGGCCGTGATGCCGGAAACGCCGCGCTCCTGAGCCATGACGGCCATCGAGCCCATCTGCCAGACTTTCCCGGGGATGTAGCGGCCGAGGTTGGAGACGCTCCAGATGCGCGCGCTTTCCCAGAAGCCGAGCCGGGGCGCGTCAGCGCCCCGCCGCTCCCCTTCCCAGCCGGCGAGCACGACGCGCCAGGCTTCGATGAGCAGTGCGTAGTTCGCGAGCACGATCGCGCCCGAGAGCGCGAGCACGCCCCATCGTGGGCGGGCCTCGTGCATGGCGGCGGTGACGGGCTGCCACTCGCGCACGAGTGCGTACGCCACGGCCACGACGACGGCGATGGCGAATACGATCTTGGCCCAGAACAGCAGCCTACGATTTCTTGGCGTGCTCAAGCGTGGAGCGATAGAGCATGGCGTAGCGGCGCGCCGCCGATTCCGGCGCGAACGACGCGAGCGCGTGCACGCGGCCGGCAGCGCCGAGCTCGTGTGCACGATCCGGATTCGCGAGTATGTCGTCGATGGCGCTCGCGAGGGCGGGCGCATCCAGGGGCGGCACGAGCACGCCCGTCTGGCCATTGCGCACGATGTCGCCGAGCCCGCCGGAGTTGGCGGCGATGACCGGTGTGGCGCAGATCTGCCCCTCGACGGCCACGAGGCCCAGCCCTTCGTCGATCGACGGCACGACCAGGGCGGCGGCGCGCTGATAGAACGGCGGCAGCGCGTCGTGCGGAAGCGCGCCGTGCCACCGGATGCGATCCGCCACGTGCAGCTCTCTCGCGTGCGCTTCGAGCGACGTGCGGTCGGGGCCGTCGCCGATGATGTCCACGGTGTAGGGCTGCTGTATCGCTGGCAGCGCATCGATGAGGGTGGACACGCCCTTCTGCGCGTTGAGGCGCCCAACGAACAACAGCCGATCGGTGGAGCGTTCGCTGCCCGGCGCGAAGAGCGTCGTATCGACGGGCATCGGCGCGACGACCGGCTTCAAGTTCGGCAGGACGGCGCCGGCTTCGCCCGCCAGCCAGTTGGACACGGCGGTCACGGCCGCCGAGTGCCGCAGGACGTGGCGGAACACCGGGCGGGCGCCGACGACGGTGCGTGCGAGGCGCACGTCGCTGCCGTGCAGCGTGGTGATGAGCGGCACGCCGGCCATCGATGCTACCCACGTGCCGACGAGTCCGCCGGGGAACCACCAGTGCGCGTGCACGAGGTCCGGCTGGAAGCGGCGGCCGGATCGGACCGCGCTCACGAATTCCGAGCCGAGGAAGCTGAGCATGGTGAGCCGTGCGCTCCAGGAATCGCGCACGTCCTGCGCCATGGTGCCGGTATAGGCGAGGCGCTCGAAGCGGCGCGGTGCATACCGGAACCGGTCGACGCCGACGCCGTCGAACTGTTCGGCGTCGGCCAGGCCCGGCGCCGCCGGCGCGACGACCTGCACGGTGATGCCTTCGGCCTCGAGGGCCTGGGCGAGGCGCAAGAGGAACGACCCCGCCGCATCGCCCGCGGTGCGCGGGAACGAGTGGGCGAGAAAGAGCACGCGCACGTGCCTAACCTCGCTCGACGTGGTCGTCGGCGCCGCCGCGCGCCTCGTCCACGCGGCGTTGAAGCTCGCGCAGCTCCGCGCGCTGGCCGGCGATCTGCTCGCCTAACAAGCCGGCGGCGAAGAAGATCGAGCCGAGAATGAGGCAGGTCTGGATCACCGTCCACACCGCACGCACGCCCACGTCGCGGAGGGCGAGCATGGCCAGGGCGACGATGCCGGCCAGCACCCCGATGATGAAGAGCGCCGCGCCCACCATGCCGAACAGCAGCAGCGGCTTCTGTCCGAAGCGCAGCTCGAACCACACCGCGAGCATGTCCAGGACGCCCACGGGGATGCGCGCGATGCCGAACTTGGAGCGTCCGGCGTGGCGCGGGTAGAGCGGCACCGGCACTTCCGTGACCGTGAAGCCCTGCGCGGCGGCGATCGCGATCATGTAGCGGTGCCAGTCCGGCCTAACGGGAATCGCGTCCATCACTTCGCGGCGGTAGGCTTTCACCGAATTGAGATCGCGCACCGGGAGGTCGAACAGCGCGCGGCTCAGCCCATTGTAGATGCGCGAGACGAACGCCTTCTCGTACTTGCCCTGTTTGTAGCCCGTCACCATGTCGGCGTCGCCGGCGAGGATCGGCGCGACGAGGCGCGGGATGTCCTCGGGCTTGTACTGCAGATCCGCGGGATAGAACACCATCACGCGGCCCTGCGCCTCGAGGTATCCGGTGCGCAACGCGTCGGCAATGCCGCGCCGCCGGCGGTGGCGCGCGATGCGCAGGAACGGATAGCGCGTGGCGAGCTCTTCGAGCACCGGCCAGGTCGCATCGATCGAGCCGTCGTCCACGACCACGACCTCGAACGACGCCGGCGCCGTTGCGAACGCGGCCGCGGCCTGCTCCATGAACAGGGGCAGATTCTCGGCTTCGTCCTTGGCGGGCACGAGCACGGACACGTCCACCGGCCGCTCGGGCAGCGCGTACGGGCGATCGAGGACCGACATGGCGGCCGGAGCGTTAGGCACGACGCCTCCGCCCCGCGAGGGCAGCGCTCATACGCGCTTGCGCATCCGGGCCGAGAGCACGCCTAACTGATCGCGGTACTTGGCCACGGTGCGCCGGGCGATCTGGACGCCGCTCTCCTTGAGGATGTTCACGATCGCCTGGTCGGTGAGCGGCCGCTTGGGGTCCTCGTCCGACACCAGCTTCTCGATCTGCGCCTTGATGCCGCGCGCCGAGACGTCTTCGCCGCCCGTGGTCGACAGGCCCGACGAGAAGAAGTACTTGAGCGGCAGCACGCCGCGCGGCGTCTGCACGAACTTCTCGTTGGTCACCCGGCTCACGGTGGACTCGTGCATGTTGATCACTTCCGCCACTTCGCGCAGCGTGAGCGGCTTGAGGTACTGCACGCCCTTCTCGAAGAAGTCGCGCTGCCGGTCGACGATGAAGTTCATCACCTTGAGCATCGTCTGCCGCCGCTGCTCGATGGCCTGAATCATCCAGTTGGCGGAGTTGAGCTTGTTGGAGATGAATTCCTTGTTCTCGCCGTCGAACTTCTTCTTGTCGCGGGCGATTTCCTGATACGCCTTACTGAGCTTGAGACGCGGGAGATTCGCGTCGTTCAGGAACACGTGATATTGCCCGTCGATCTTGTCGACCACCAGATCCGGGATGATGTAGTTGTCACCCGAGTCGCTGTACACGAGCCCCGGCTTGGGATCGAGCTTCGCGATTTCGTCGGCGGCTTTCTGCACGTCGGCCTGGCTGATGCCGAAGCGCTTGGAGATCTCGCTCCACCGGTGATTAATCAACTCGTCGAAGGAGTCGCGGACGAGCCGGTACGGCACTGACTGCTCGAGCCCCGCCTCGCGCAATTGCAGCAAGAGGCATTCGCGCAGGTCGCGCGCGCCGACGCCCGGCGGATCCAGGCTTTGAATCACGCCGAGCATTTCTTCGACTTCTTGATCGGTGTAGCTCGGCACGTCGTCCGGATCGCGATCGGATTCGGCGGCGTGGTTCTCGAGCACCTCGTTCACGCCCGCGCGAATGTCCGCGACGGAGCACGCGAGATAGCCGTCTTCGTTGATGTTGCCGATCACTTCGTCGGCCAGCAGCATCTGCCTGGGCGTGAGATCGAGCAGCGTGACCTGGTCGCGCAGGTGGTCGCCTAAATCTCGGCTGTCGACGGTGACCGGCTCGAAGTACTCCTTCTCCTCGCGCTCTTCCGGCTGGCCGCCCGTGTCGAAGCCATTGAGGAGAATTTCTTCCCAGTCGATTTCATCGGCGTCTTTCTTTTCTTCGGCGGGGGTTTCGGTCTCGGACGCCGTCTCCTCTTCTTCTTCCTCCTCGGGCTCCACCATCTCGAGGAACGGGTTGTTGAGGAGCTCCTGCTTGAGGTGTTGCTGGAGATCGAGCAGCGGCATGTACAACAGATCCATCGCCTGATAGAGGCGTGGATTGATCTTCAGCTCCTGACGGAGCTGCGTGGTCTGATGCATGCCGGTCTTCATGACACCTCGACGCTATCGTGCCGCAACGCGAAACGCGAGCGCAGGCGAGCCGTGAGCGTGGGCCCGAGATAGATGCGCGCCACTTCGTCATCGAACACCAGTTCTTGCACGCTCCCCGACACCTTCACTTGCCCATCGAACATGATGTATGCGCGGTCCACGATGTCCAGTGTCTGCTCCACATTGTGGTCGCTGATGAGGACTCCAATGTGTCGCTGGCGTAACCCGGCAACGATCGATTGAATATCGTGCACGGCGATGGGATCGACTCCCGCGAACGGCTCATCGAGCATCATGAATTTGGGCTGCGTGACCAACGCGCGCGTGATCTCGAGGCGCCGTCGCTCACCGCCCGACAACGAATACGCCTTGTTGCCCCGCAAGCGTTTGATGCCCAGCTCGTCCAGCAACTCTTCGAGCCGGCGATGCCGCTCTTCGGGTGTCAGCTTGAGCGTCTCGAGTATGGCGAGAATGTTTTCTTCGACCGTGAGCTTGCGGAATACGGACGGCTCCTGAGAAAGGTATCCGATGCCCTGTCGCGCGCGCTTGAACATGGGCATTTCCGTGATGTCGACACCGTCGAGGAGGATGCGACCCTCTTGCGGCGCGATGAGGCCGACGATCATGTAGAACGTGGTGGTCTTCCCTGCTCCGTTCGGGCCTAGGAGACCAACGATCTCCCCCTGTTGCAAGCGTAAGGCCACGTCGTTCACAACCTTCCGGCGGCGATACGATTTGACGAGTCCGATGGCTTCGAGGACGCTCGTCGACGGCTGCGGCGCGACGGCGATGTGGGCCCCGGTGCGCCGGAGCGCGGCCTGCTCGTCGATGTGGCGAAGCATCGGTCCGACCTGCGATGCTTTGATCTCCGCCCGGAACGGCTCGAGGGCGCGCCAGTAGCGATCGACGATGCGGATCAACGCGTCGGGCGACGTGAGCCCGGCCGGCGGCAGCATGATGAGCCCTTCGTTCACCAGCCGCGGCAAGACGGTTTTCGCCAGATGGCTCCGAACCTCGTCGAGGCTCAGGCGGCCGGCTTCGTGATCCGCGTCACCGCCCGCCTCGCGGACCATCGCGAGATGGACGTCGCGATACTGAATGGCCACGTCGTTGAACGACGCTTCGCCGGTGTCGCGTGCCGCGGTGACCAGCGCTTTCATCGCGAGCGCCACCGAACGATCGCCGCGCGATTTTTCTTCGATGAACCGCTCGACCTCTTCGGGGAGATGCATCGAATCGCTCATCGGAACGCCCCTCCCCGTGCCGTGTCCGCCTTCGCCTTCGGCGCCCGGTTAGGCGACTTGACGGCGGCGGTGTCCGCGCCGCCCTTCTTCGTCGTGTCGCGCGGCGGCTTCGCCGGATCGAGGTAGACGCCGGTCGCCTGTCCCTTGATCGTGACCGTCTGTACTTCGCGATTCACGAACGCCACCTGGATCCGATCGCCGCGCACATAATTGATCGAGGGGCCGATCGCCGTCGTGTCCTTCGATGCGATCTGGTAGAACGATCGCGCATGTCCGAAGGAGATGAGCCGCTCGATTTGCGGTTGCGTCGACGTGTCCGCGAGCGCTTTGGCCGAGCTGTCGAAGTAGGCGTAGATGGTATCGCCCCGCAACCAATCGTGTTCGCTCGTGTGAATCTTCGTGGTGTCCGGAGCGCTCTGCGCGTACGCGTTGCGCAGCGCGTGGATTTCGCGCAGCCGTTGGTCCGGCATCCGCACGTCGAGCGAGTCGGCGACCATGTCGTAGGTTGGATTGAAGGCGTGCGCGCGACTCTTTCCCCACGCGTGCACGCGTTGGAGCCGGCCCTGCGCCATCGCAAAGTCGAGTGTGTCGCCGGTGAGCGTCGCATCCTTGCTCACGCTCTTGGCGTTGCCGCGCGAGACGACGCGATCGATGGCCTTGTTGCGACCGTACAGATCGATGAGGTCGCCGGTGAGGGTGAACGTCCGGTCGCCGCGGGCCTTGATCACCGGGTGCTTCATCAATCGCGCGAATTCGGTGGCGCTGTTCATTGCCGCCGAATCACCGGTGGCGATGACATCGGTGCGCGTGATGATGACGTGCATCGAGGCATACGTGAGCGTGTCGCCTTCCATGTCGACCGAATTGGCGACGACGGTCATCGGCTGCGAGGGCTTCCCGGTGGAATCGCGCTCGATGATCGTGATCGTCGGCCGGCCGGTGGCCACCATCCTCGCCTCGGAGCGGATGTTCGGCGCCACGCGATAGTAGTCGACGTGCGGGCCGTCCAGCGTCGTGCCGCTCGGCAGGACCGCGTGCACCTTGCCGTCGGCCACGAGGTGTTCGTCGGTCTGGTAATAGTCGGCGAGCTCGGAGTCTTCCGTTAGGCGGGGCTCCGTGTAGTGCACGTGGCCGATCAGGTGGAGCAGCTTCTGGTCGCCATAGTTCTCGGCGCTGTCGGAGATGAGCGTCATATTCTGGGCCGGACACCGCGCGATCACGCCGCCGCCCAGGAACGTGTTATACTGGCCGCTCGGCAACTTCGTGGCCGAGACGCGTGGCGGGCTCGCGGAATCGCGCGCCGCGTACACGAGCTGGCACTGGCCCGACGGCGCGGGCGCCTGCGACGATTGCTGCGCCGCGATCGGCGCCGCGCCGATGGCGGCCGCGACCGCGATCATCCAGCACGCACGCATCGGGCTCACGGCGATGTCCCGCTCGACGGCAGCGTGAACGTGCCGCCTCCCGTAATCACGCGCTTGACGTGCAGGTTGGTCATGTTCGGATCCGAGGTGAATCCGATGCCGCGCATGACGCCCGTCGGCTGCGTGAGGACGAAGGCGCTGTCGCTGCTGATGAGATTCGTCTGCTGATTGTAGTCGAGCAGCGACGTCTCGAGGCGCTTGTTGTCCGTCGTCACGACGACGACGTTCTTGCGCGCCTGCATGGTGCCGCGCGCCGAATTGTAGGTGCCTTCGAGCGATGTGAGCACCGCGTTTTGGACGCCCGTGGCGGTATAAAACGTCGTCTTCTCGTTGCGGGCTTCGATGCGCGTGCTGCCGTCGAAGAAGTACGCGGTGTCCGCCTGCAGCTTGGCGCGGAGCAATCCCTGGTCGGTGATCATGGTCGACACGCCGAACATCACCTGATCGGCGGAATCGGCGAGCGGATTCGCCGACGTCACCTTGGGCTCGGTGCCGTTGGAGCACGCGGCGGCCACGGCCACGATGCCTAACGCGACGGTCCAGCCGCGCCGCATCACGAGATGCCCGCGCGCATGAGATCGTGCAGGTGCACCATTCCCACCATGCGGTCGTCGCCGTCGAGGACGGGCATCGCCATGATGCCGAATTTCTCCATGCGGAACACGACCGCACTGCCCAGCTCGTCTGCGCGGGCAGTTTTCGGCTGTGCGTTCATGACGTGATCGACAAGCACGGCAAACACGTCTCCGTCGCGCTCCATGAGCCGTGTGAGGTCGCCGGCGGTCACGACGCCCAACACGCGCTGACTCTCATCGACCACCGCGACCGTGCCGCGCCGCTTGGCCAGCAGGACCACGGCCTCCCGCATGGACGACCCCGGTTTGAGCATCGGCAGTGCATCCGTCACCATCACATCGCAGACCCGGGTGAGCAAGCGCTTGCCCAGCGACCCGCCTGGATGCAGCCGCGCGAAATCCTCGCGGCGGAATCCCTTGCGTTCGAGCAGCGTCACGGCCAGCGCATCGCCCATCGTGAGCGCAGCCGTGGTGCTGGTGGTGGGCGCGAGATCGTGCGGGCATGCCTCCTCGCGAACCCAGGTGTCGAGGACCACGTCGGCCTGCCGGCCGAGCAGCGAGTCGTGCGCGCCGACGATGGCGATGATGCTTACGCCTAACCGGCGAAGTTGTTCCAGCAGCGGGAACAGCTCCTCGGTGGCGCCGCTCTTCGAGAGCAGGATGGCCACGTCGGACGGCCCGACGATGCCCAGATCCCCGTGCACGCTCTCGACCGGGTGCAGGAACATGGCGGGCGTACCCGTGGACGTGAGCGTCGCCGCGATCTTGCGTCCGATGAGTCCCGATTTGCCGACGCCGGCGACAATCACCCGTCCCGTGCACGCCGCCAGGAGCTCGATCGCCGCCTCGAACGGCGCGCCGAGGCCCTGCTCGATCTGCTCGAGCGCTTCTCGCTCCATGCGGAAGACCCGGCGTCCGCGGTCGACGATGTCCATCTCAGAGCGTCGTCTCGAGCGTGACTTCCCCGCGCGCCGCAAGGTAGAGTTCGAGCGCGCGCTCCCAGTCGCCGCGCGCGCGCAAGAGCACCTCGGCGAATTCGCGCACGGCGCCGCGTCCGCCGGCGCGCTCCAATTGCAGCGCGCACATCTCGCGAACGATCGGCACGGCATTGCCAACGGCAACGGGGAGCCCTACCTCGCGCAGGATCGGCAAATCGGGAATGTCGTCGCCCACGAAGGCGGTCTCCTGTGCCGTGACGCCGTGTCGCTCGAGCACGCGGCGCAACGCCGGAAGCTTGCGTGCTAACGCATCCTGCGCGACGTCATCCATGCGCAGCTCCTTGCCGCGCAGCCGCACGCTCTCGGAGACGCGCCCGGTGACGATCACCACCTTGAGCCCGACGTTGCGCAGCAGCTCGATGCCGAGTCCGTCCTGCACGTCGTAGCGCTTGAACTCCATGGCCGCGCCCGCCACATCGCCGAGGTAGATGCCGCCGTCGGTGAGGACGCCGTCCACGTCGAGACCGACGAGCTTGATGCGTCGGGCGAGGGCCGGGTCGATCACTGGCGGCACGTATCCCATACGGCGATGAGCTGGCGCACGAGCGCATCGAGCTCGGACAACGGCAGCATGTTCGGTCCGTCGCTCGGCGCATTGTCGGGATCGGGGTGCGTCTCGATGAACACGCCGTTGGCGCCGGCGGCCACCGCCGCGCGCGCGAGCGCGGGAATGTGTTCGCGGACGCCGCCGCTCGCGCCGCCTTCGCCTTTTCCCGGCTGCTGCACGCTGTGCGTGGCATCGAACACCACGGGCGCCGAGCAGGCGGCGGTGAGGCGGGCGAACGAACGCATGTCGACCACGAGATCGCCGTAGCCGAAGAACGTGCCGCGCTCGGTGATCGCGACCTCCGGCCGCCTAACGCCGGCCTTACGCACCTTCTCGGCGGCGCCGCGCATTCCTTCCGGGTGCATCCACTGCCCTTTCTTGATGTTCACGGGCTTGCCCGTCGACCCCGCGGCAAGGAGGAGGTCCGTCTGGCGACAGAGGAACGCCGGTATCTGGAGGACGTCCACCACCTCGGCGGCCGTCGCGCACTGGTCGGGCTCGTGGACGTCCGTTAGGACAGGCAGGCCCGTGCGGCTCTTCACGCGGTCGAGCGCGGTCAGGCCTTCGTCGAGTCCCGGTCCCCGGTGCGCCGCGCGATTCGAGCGATTGGCTTTGTCGAAGCTCGCCTTGAAGATGATGCCGCCCGGCACGCGCTCGGCCAGCGCCGCGAGGTGGTCGGCGACGCGAAAATTCAGTTCGTCGGACTCGACGACACAGGGACCGGCGATGAGGAACAGTCGATCGGACGGGAATCGTTGCGTCACGTCGTATCAGGTGGAAGTGGCGGCGCGCGCGCCGCGCGCGGCATCGCGAGACTCGCCGCGCAGGCGCTTCGCGTGCAGCGCCGCGCCGACGAATCCGGCGAACAGCGGGTGCGGGCGCGTTGGGCGCGACTTGAGCTCGGGATGGAACTGGCAACCCACGAACCATGGATGATCGGGGAGCTCGATGATCTCGACCAGCGAGCCGTCGGGCGAGAGCCCGCTGAACCGCACGCCGTGCTTCTCGAACAGGTCGCGATACGCGTTCGAGAACTCGTACCGGTGGCGGTGCCGCTCGCTGATGTCCGACGCATCGTACGTCTCGGCGACCAACGAGCCGGGTTTCAGCCGGCAGGGGTAGGCGCCTAACCGCATCGTGCCGCCCATGTCGGTGATGTGCTGCTGCGACTCCATGAGCGAGATCACGGGATCGGCGCACTCCGGCGCGAACTCGCTCGAGTGCGAGTCGTCGAGGTTGCACTTGTGCCGCGCGAACTCGATCACCGCGACCTGCATGCCGAGGCAGATGCCGAAGAACGGCATGCCGCGCTCGCGCACCCACCGGATGGCTTCGACCATGCCTTCGATGCCGCGCACGCCGAATCCGCCCGGCACCAACAGGCCGTGCACCGGGCCTAACAATTCGGCGGCACGTTCGGGGGCGGTAAACAGGTCGCTCGAGATCCAGCGGATGTCGACGCCGACATCGTTGGCGATGCCGCCATGAATCAGCGCTTCGTGCACGCTCTTGTAGCTGTCCACGAGATCCGTGTACTTGCCTACGACGGCGATGCGCACGCGTTCGCTGGGCGAGGTGATGCGACCCACCATCTCCCGCCACGCCGAGAGGTCGGGCGCCTTCCCGCCTAACCCGAGGCGCGTCACCACACGCTCGTCCATTCCCTGCTCGGCGAACGCCAGCGGAATTTCGTAAATGGTGGGCACGTCGCGGCTCTCGATGACCGAGCCGAAATCGACGTTACAGAACAACGCGATTTTGCGTTTGACGTCTTCCGACAGCGGACGCTCGGCACGGCAGACGAGGATGTCGGGCTGGATTCCGATTTCCATGAGCTCGCGCACCGAGTGCTGCGTCGGCTTCGTCTTCACTTCGCCGGCGGCGCTGATGAACGGCACCAGCGTAAGATGCACGAAGAGCGCGTTCTCGCGGCCGATCTCGTGGCGGAACTGGCGGATGGCTTCGAGGAATGGCAGCGATTCAATGTCGCCGACGGTGCCGCCGATCTCGACGATCACGACATCGTTGTCGGGCGCGATACGCTTCATCGCCGCCTTGATCTCATCGGTGATGTGCGGGATCACCTGCACTGTCGAGCCCAGGTATTCGCCGCGCCGTTCCTTGCTGATCACGTTCAGGTACACGCGACCTGTCGTGACGTTGTTGGATTGCGAGAGCGCGCGGTCGATGAATCGCTCGTAGTGGCCGAGATCGAGGTCCGTTTCCGCGCCGTCATCGGTGACGTACACCTCGCCGTGTTGGAACGGCGACATGGTGCCGGGGTCGACGTTGATGTACGGATCGAACTTCATCATCGTCACGCGCAGTCCGCGTTCCACGAGCAGTCGCCCGAGCGACGCGGCGGCGATGCCTTTGCCGAGCGACGAGACGACGCCGCCCGTCACGAAGATGTACTTCGTCGTGTGCTGCGGTGCATTCGATGGCATTACCGGTGCCTCGCGGTGAAGTCAGACCAGCGCGCATTCGCGCGTTCCAGATCGTCCTCGGTATCGATGCTCGGCTCGGGCGGCGTGCTGACGAGCGCGACGCCCATGGCCATGCCGGCCGCGAGCGGCCGGAGCTGCTCCAATCGCTCGATGCGTTCGAGCGGGTGCGGCGGCAGCGCGACCCACTGTGCGAGCGCTGCCGGCGTGTACGCGTATACGCCGAGATGGCGGCGGATCATTCCGCGCGCGAGGTGCTGCGTGCCGTCGCCATTGCCGCCCATGCGTTCGCGTGCGAATGGAATTGCCGCCCGGGAAAAGTACAGCGCGCGCCCGTCGTCGGCACACACCACTTTGACGACGCTGGGCTGGTCGAGGATTGCAGGGTCGTCCGGGATGGCGACCGTACCGAGCGGGAAGCCGCGCTCGCGGACCATTTCGACCGCGCCGGTGAGGGTTTCGGCGGTGACGAAGGGTTCATCGCCCTGCACGTTGAGGATGACGTCGAACCGTCGGGCGGCGAGCTCGGGGCGCGCGACGACTTCGGCGACCCGATCTGTGCCCGATGGGTGTGTCTGGGCGGTGAGCACGCAGTGGGCGCCGGCGTCACGTGCAGCAGCGGCGACGTCCTCGTGGTCGGTGGCGATGATGCAGTCGTCGGCGACGCCGAGATCGTACACGCGTTGCCAGACGCGGACGACGAGAGGAGAGCCGCCGAGGAGGCGGAGCGGCTTGCGGTGGAGCCGGGTGGCGCCGAGACGGGCTGGGATGACCGCGAGAGTGGTCACGGTCGCTCGATGGGAGCGGGTCGCAATGCAAGATTCACGCCATGCAATATACAGTGAACGCGCAAAAGAAACCAGGCTGAAAAGCACGCGTGCCGCTGGGGCGTTCGGAAGCCCTCCGTTAGGCGCGGCTAGAGGCGGAACCGTCCTTCCGCGACGCCACGCAGAATCGCCGTCGCGTGCTCGGCTGGAGACATGGCGTCGTCGGAGAGGATGTGGTGCGGGACCTGGTCGAAGTCGCGGTACAACTCGCTATAGAGCGAGTAATCGGCGATACTCCCGTCCGCGCGGGCCTTTGCCCGCGCCGCGCACACCTGCTCCGGCGGCCGCAACACCACGTAGTCGAGCGGTACCTCTCGCATCGCGGCGACCTTCCGCACCGTCTCGAGAAACCAGGGCGGAATCGAGAAATCGAGAATGACGTGCGATCCGCCTGTCGCATACGGAATGGCAGCCGCGATCATCGCCGACATGATCGTGCGAATTCGCTTCTGCGCCGGCCCCGGCGCGCCCTTCGCGTAGAACGACCAGAAGACATCGCCCTCGATCAGCACCACCTCGTCCGTTAGGAGGCGAACCAGCTCGCGCGCGACCGTGCTCTTGCCGGATCCGACGGGACCGGAGAGAATGAGGATCGGCTTCGGCATACGCCCGAAGTTAGCCACCGGCCTCCTGCTGTCCAGCAAGAATTCCGTTCTGATCGCACGGTGACGGCGACGCCCGCCAAAGTGTCCTTGCACTGAGGCTCATGGCATGTTCATCGAGACACGCGTCCTGGCGAAAAAACCTCGCGCGTTCGACCGCTGGTCGATTCCCGTCCCGCCGCGAACGGGTGACGGCGGCGACGACGCGCTGACGTTGCGGGCGCTCATCACGGGCGTGGTCCGCGGCGAGGTCGCGGCGTTCGACGAGCGCCAGCGACAGAGGCGCCTGATGCGCGTGCTATCAGCGTCCGACATCGCCGGTGGCGCGGCCGTCGGCAAGATCGATTCGGGCGGACGCCCCAGTGCTCCGGTTGCCGACCCCGATTCAGCGGTCGGCGCCGCGCTCCAGGGCTTCGAAGATGGACTCTACCTGGTCGTGCTCGACGGCGTCGAGCAGCGCGATCTCGATGCCCAGGTCTACCCGAACGACTCGAGTACCCTCGTCTTCGTCCGTCTCACCTTCCTGGCCGGCGCCTAACGCATGGACAACGAGCACATCCAGGCCGAGTTGGCCGCCAAGCGACAACCCGGTTCGTTGCTGGCCCGCCTAACCGGCATCAAGCAGCAGGCCGCGGCGCTCGTCGGTGCCGCCGTGCCACCCACGGTGCGCGCGATGCTCGAGCAGGCGCTCCAGACGTCGGAGTATTCGCGGCACGCCGTGATCGCCCGCAACCGCGCAGAGTTAGGCGCGCAGCTCGGTGCACTCGGCGACGACGGCTGGCGCCGCCTGGCTCAGACCCTTCTGCCGCGCGTGGAATCCAGCGTCGCGTGCGCGCTCGACGGCCTCGTTCGCCGTCCTTACACCGAGGGCCTAACGCGCCGGCCGTTCCGCGCGCCGCACTCGCGGGTGACGCTGGCGACCATTCGCGGCCGGTGGCTGGCAAGCGTTGCCCTGCTCCTCGGCGACTACGACGCGGACATCGTGTGGATCGCCGAGCACGCGGCGCATCTGGCGGGATGGTCGGGCGCGGTCGATCTGGGTTGGTTGCTCGCCGGCGCGATCGATTCGGGTGGCGCTACGGGCGACGCCGTGTTCGAAATCTTGGCTGCGACGGTGCGCGGCGACCATCCGACGTCGCAAATGGGTCGGCACGTCACCCAGGCTCTCCTGAGCTGCGCGCGCCCTGACGCCTGGCAGCTCGTCGAGCGGTTGCTGCTTGCGGCGCAGCGAGAGGAAGGACTGCGCCAGATCATTCTCGAGAGCGTCGACGAGTCGCACCCCGCGGCATTTCGCCGCCTCGTCACCGTCATCCGCGAACACAACCTGGCCCGATTCTCATCCGTCATTCGCGCCGCGGACACGTGGTTCGGTTTCCTCTGGGATGGCACGTCGCAGGTCAAGATCGATGGCCTGCTCGGCCGCGTGCTCGCGCTGCTCGATGATGACGCCGCCCAAGCCGCCGCGCTGAACGGCGACGACGCCGAATCTGCGTACCTTGCACTCTGGTGTGTCGCGTTCCACAACGTCGAGGCGGCCCTTCCGTTGGCGGCCAACCTCGCATCATCGGGCTCGGAATCGATGCGGTTCGTCGCGGCACATATCCTCGTGCAGTCCGCGTGGCCGAGCGCGTTCGATAGTTTGAGCCATCTGTTAGGCGACGCCGATTTGCGGGTTGCCGCGCGGGCGCTCGACGGATTTTTCGCGGACCGGTCGAAGCACGCGGACGTCGCACAGATGTTCGGTCGCCTGGAGCAGCTCATCGCGCGAATTCCCAAGCGCGGCCAGCACCTCGACGCGCTTGTCTGGCCGTGGTGGAAGCGTACGCTCGAGCGCTCACACGTTGCGGCGGCGATGGTCGTTCACGCTGCCCACATTCCGGGCGACCGCCTCCTGCCGCACGTTCGGGACCTCAACGCCGATGGTCGCGCCGCCTTTCTGCGCGGCGTTGCCGGCCTCGCCGCGCACCGCATGCGAGGCCAGCCCGAATCGAAGAGACGGCCGCTGTCGGCCGGCGAGCGCGCCCTCGCGATCGACTTGCTCGGCGATGCGTCCGAACCGGTGCGCTCGACGGCCTACCACGTGCTCGACGCGTTGCCGCTCGAGAGTGATGAGGTCGAACGCATCGTCACCCTTCTCGATCGAAAGGCGAGCGACCTGCGCGCGCGATCGCTGACCCGATTGCGCGCGCTGTCCGATGCGGCCCTGTTGAACGCGGCGGACCGCCTGCTCGCGGATACGAGCGAGACGCGACGGCAGGCCGGCTTGGAGTTGTTGCGCGATGCCATGGAGAAGAAACGCTCGCTGGCAGCGGTGCGCGCGCGCATGGAACGATACCGTGCGGTGCGGCAGACGCTCTCGAAGCAGGAAGAAGTGCACGTCGCGGCGGTTCTAACCGAGCCGACGGTCGCCAGTACAGAAAATGCACTCGGGCTGATCGATCCGCGCGCGATGCAAGCGTGGCCCGAGCCGAAACGCCGGAAGGTGAAGGTCGACAGCGCGGGCGCGCGCGCGTCGGTGGCGGCGCTCGCCGAGCTCATCGTGGCCAACGCCGAAACGGAGATTCGTCGGCCTAACGGAGAAGTCGTGTTGTTGCCGCAGTCGGTCGGTTGGTCGTTCGGGCCTCGCAAGCGGGAAGACATCGAGAATGGCGGCACGGGCGTCCCACTCGTCGACGTCTGGCGCACGTGGGCGCGGAGCCGGCCGGCGGCGCTCCGCGACGACGACGGGCTCGAATTGCTGCGCGCGCTCGTGCCGGACGATGACAGCGAGGTGTGGAAGAGCGCTCCTGTGCAGAAGCTGCGCGATGGGAACATGAAGCACATGCACAACGCGCTCATGCACGGACTGCTCGCGTGGAGCGTTGCCTGGGATCCGCCCGCCCACGGATTCGAGTTTCTCGTGAGCGGCCTCGAGTCGGCGGTCGCTGCGATCGACGCCGACGAGTATGCGGAGTTGGAGAATGATGCTGCGGCTTCGAACGTCTGGCACTATGGGGCGGCCGACCAGAAGCGGCCGGTGCAGCGAAAATTGAATCACGTGCAGCTGTGGCTGAATCGCGCGCGCTGGTGGCGGTCGCTCTTTCCGAAAACAGTGCAGCCGGAGGCTGCTGGATCCTTGTACGGCACCCTCCGTACGCTGGAGACGCGTTCGCGCGGGCACGTCCGGATGCGCATCGGTCTCGACGATTTCCTGAGCGTATATCGCGCGAATGCCCTTCGAGACCCGTGCGCCGAGTTGACTGATTTGCTCGTTGGGCGGTGGACGGATCAAATGACGTCGAATCTCCTGCGCGTCGTATCGACCAGACGTCCGCCCAATGCCCTTGCCGAGCACCCGGAGCTGGTGGACGTAGTGGATCGGTGCCGTCGTCGCATGGTCGAGGTCGAATGCGAACGCGGCGATCGGCCGACGGCCGTGTCGCGCCACGTGATGGAACTGCGGTGGACCGGCGGCCTCGAGACGCTCGCGCGCGCGCTGCCCGCGTTAGGCAAGACGCATTTCGCCCGCAACTTCGGCTGGTCGCGGATGGGCGAAGCGCGGCAGGAGTCGTTGAGCCATCTGGTGGTGCGGAGCTTTCCGCGGCCCGAGGACACGCCGGACGCCTTTGCGGCGTGGGCGAGATCGGCGAGGATCCCGCAGTCGCGGCTGGTCGAGCTCGCGGTGTATGCGCCGCAATGGGCCGCCCACGTCAATCACGTGCTCGAGTGGCCCGGCCTCGAGGACGGGGTATGGTGGATCGAAGCGCATACGAAGGACGGCCGTTCCTGGCAGCTGCGAGATCTCAAAGACGAATGGGCCGCTGGTGCGGGCGAGCACACGCCCCTCTCGGCCGACGAGTTGACGGAGGGCGCGGTGGACGTCGCGTGGTTCGAGCGGATTTACACGGCGTTGGGCGCGGACCGCTGGCGGGTGCTGTACGGGGCCGCGAAGTATGCGGCGAGCAGTGGCGGTCACTCCCGCGCCCAGCTCTTTGCCGACGCGATGTGCGGGGCGATCACGCGCGAGGCAATGCTCGGACGGATCGATGGCAAGCGCCACCAGGACTCGGTGCGTGCGCTCGGGTTGCTGCCGCTCGCGGCCGGCGCCGCGGGGAAACGCGATGTGCTCGAGCGCTACATCCGCCTCGAGAACTTCCGGCGCGAGTCGCGCAAGTTTGGATCGCAGCGGCAACAGAGCGAGAAGCGCGCGGTGACCATCGGGCTGGCAAACCTTGCGCGCACCGCGGGCTATCGCGATCCCCAACGGTTGACGTGGGCGATGGAACAACAAGCGGTCGCTGACCTGGTGCGCGGCCCGCTGATGGTGACGCGCGGCGACGTCACGCTTACGTTAGGCATCGACGGCGACGGCGTGCCGTCGCTCGCCATCCAGAAAAACGGCAAGACCCTCAAGGCGCTCCCCGCCTCGCTCAAGACGGATGACGATGCGCAGGAGCTCAGGGAGCGGCTGCAGGAGCTCAAACGCCAACGATCGCGCGTGCGCGCGGCGCTCGAGGAGGCGATGTGCCGCGGCGACGCGTTTACGCCTGCTGAGTTAGGCACGCTGCTCCAACATCCGATCCTCGCGCCGTCCATCGCGCGCCTCGTATTCGTGGGCGACGGCTCGGCCGGGTATCCGGCGGAGGGCGGTCGCGCGCTGCTGGACGGCGCCGGCGCGACCCACGTGTTGGGCAACGCGGAACAGGTGCGCATTGCGCATCCCCATGATCTGTTCGCGAGGGGAGACTGGTCGACCTGGCAGCGCGAGTGCTTCCGGGCCGAGCGCGTGCAGCCGTTCAAGCAGGTCTTTCGCGAACTGTATCCGATCATCGACAGCGAGCGCGGAGTGCAGCGGTCGCGCCGGTACGCCGGGCATCAGGTCAATCCGCGACAGGCGCTCGCGCTGCTCGGCGGCCGTGGCTGGCTCGTGTCGCCGGATGAAGGCGTGAGCCGGACCTTCCACGATGCGGGCCTAACGGCACGGCTGGGGTTCGACGAGGCGTTCTTTACTCCTGCGGATATCGAGGGATTGACGCTCGCCGAGGTCGCGTTCACGAAGAAAGCGGACGGAGCGCCCCTGCCTCTCGACCAGATCCCGCCGCGCGTGTTCAGCGAGACGATGCGGGATCTGGATCTCGTGGTGAGTGTGGCGCACAGCGGCGGTGTCGATCCCGAGGCAACGGCCTCGACCGTCGAGATGCGCGCTACGCTCATTGGCGAGACGTGCCAGTTGCTCGGGCTCGACAACGTCGAGCTGAAAGCGCATCACGCCATCGTACGTGGCCAGCTCGGCACGTATTCGGTGCACTTGGGCAGTGCCGGTGTGATGCTCATGCCGGCGACGGCGATCCCGATAGTGGCCGTGCATTCGCAGCATCGCGGCCGGCTCTTTCTTCCGTTCGCCGACGATGATCCGCGGACGGCGGAAGTCTTGTCGAAGGTGTTGCTGCTCGCTCGGGATGGCTCGATACACGACGCGAACATTCTCGATCGCATCCGCTCGGCGAGCGGCACGTTGCGCGATTGATCGCCGGCGGCATCGCCCTGTCTTGCGCCGACGGCGCGAGGCGGCGAAAATCCGAGCGTGCGCACCACATCTCTCGTTACCAGGCCGGTGCCGACGGACGAGCTGATCCTCGAACCGTGGCGCACGAACTGCCGCATCACGCGGCTGCTGGTGAGCGGTCTGCCGCGCGCCATCTGGGAGGCGCCGCTGCCCGGGTTGCCGCGTCGCACGGTCCGCATGGTAGCCGCGCACTTCCACAATTCGCGCAGCGGCTGGATCAACACGCTCGGCGTCCCGTTAGGCATTGAGCGGCCACCTCGCGTGAGCACCTTCAAGGCGACGCGGCGAGCGGTGCTCGCCGCCTTGCCGGGAAGCGCCAACGGTATCGAAGCCGTGTTGCGCGCCGGGTTGCGGGCGGGCGGCACGGTACCGCCCACGGCCAAGTACGTCTGGCGGAACCTCCCGCTGGATGTCGGCCACGTGCTGTCGTACTTCATCGCGCACGAAGCCCACCACCGGGGGCAGCTGGTGCTCGCCTGCCGTCAGTTAGGCGCGCGGCTCCCGCACGAGGTGGTCAACCGGATGTGGTGGTGGCAGCCGCCCAAAGCCGCCAGAAAGAACGCGCTCTAGTGCTGCCCGGGCACCCTGACCCCGAAGCTCACCGCGTCGCGGTGCGTGCGCGGATCGAAATCGTAGCCGACGAAGAAGAACGAGAAACCGAGCCGTGCGCCGAGGTTCTGCTCGAACCTCGGCAGGCCGCCGACCCCGGCCGACCCGAATGCGTCGCGCAGCACGATGGTCGGCGCGCCGAGGTACTTCACCCTGAGGCCGGTGATCGGGATCGTATAGACGCCCACGAGATACAGCAGATGGTCGCCGCCTAACGACAACACGTCCAGGGTGGGCAGCGTCCCTGCCCCGCCGAGATACGCGAACCGCTGCGGCGGCGCTGTATCGCCGGCGGTCAGCACGCCGTGCGCGTGGAAGGCAAAGTGCTGCGTCGCAAACGTCGGGAACGAGACATCGGCGTCGAACGTCGTTTGCGTGAAGCGCTCGCCTAACGGAGTGTCGAACGGGCGTTCGACGCCAACGTCGCCCGACAGCTTCACGTCGCCGAACTGGTACGCCGCCGCGGCGTTGCCCAACACCGACGAGATGCGCCCGTGCTCGATCACCGGGTTAGGCCGGAGCATCGCGTCCGCCGCCTCCGACCCGGTGATGCTCCACGGGCCGCCCGCCCGCCCCGACCAGTCGCGTTCGGTCGCGGCGCCGGCGTCCAAGGAGAACTGGCCGGAGCCGGCGGCCCACGTGTGCATGATCGTGCCGCGGAACCGGTCGGCGCGCCAATAGTTGCGATAGTCGTGGCCGATCGCCAGCACCGCAAGCGAGTTCTCCAGCCCCGGCTCGATCCACTCGTCGTTGCTCAGCGTGTAGCGCCCCGCGTCACCGGAGATCAGCCAGTCGGGGCCCAACGGCACATCGATGGCCGCCTCAGGGTCCCACATGCCGAGGTCGCTGCGGTACGTGATCGTGGGATCGACGCGGAGATGATCGCCTAACAGAGACAACCGCGGACCCCAAATCGCCGACAGGCCGTCCACGCGGTCGTAATTCGGCACGCGAAAGCCGAACAACATCGGCAGCGTGAAGATGCCGGCCAGCTCGGGCCCCGCGGGCGCCACGTAGTCGAGCGCGATGCCGTCGTTCGTGGTGTCGGCGTCGATGCGCACATCAGGATACGAGAGCTTGCCGCCCACCACCGTTGCGTCCCGCGAGTCGTACACGCGGCCGCCCACGGCAATCGCCCGGCCGTCGATGTGCGCACCCGGCCGCAGGAACACGTTGCCCTCGAGGGCGAGCACGTCGCCGTGCACCGTGCTCGCCACCGTCACATCGCTGCCGACGACGACCACCGAGGTCGCGAACACGCTGTCCTTGAACAGTCGCGTGTTCCACTTCTCGTAGCGCGTCACGTACGGATGCGCGAGCGCATCGGCAATCACCGGCCCCGATGGGATGGGCGCCGCGTGCCGGACGTACACCCGTTCGTGCGCCTGTTGGGCCGCGAGCGGCGAGCTCACGGCCAGCAGGAGCGCGACGAAGCGTCTCAGCATCCGGCGAGCGTCAGGAAGTTCTGCAGAAGTCGTTTCCCGTGTTGAGTGAGCACGGACTCGGGATGGAATTGCACACCCCATACCGGATGCGAGACGTGCCGCACGGCTTGGAGCTCGGTGTCGTCGTCGAGGGACGTGGCGAGCATGGTCAGGCAGGCCGGCAGCGTTTTGCGTTCCACGATGAGTGAGTGGTATCGCATCACCTCGAGCGGCGACGGGATGCCGCTGAACAGCCCCGTCCCGTCGTGTACGATCCGGGACATCTTGCCATGCATCACCCGCGCCGCGCGGACGACCGTTCCGCCGAACGCCTCGCCGATGGCCTGGTGTCCGAGACACACGCCAAGCAGCGGAATCGTCGGCCCCCATCGGGACACGACCGGCACCGAGATGCCCGCTTCGCGGGGCGTGCACGGACCGGGCGAGAGCACGATGGCCCGCGGCCGGAGCGCGCCCACCTCCTCGACGGACAGGGCATCGTTTCGCCTAACGAGCGGCTCGGCCCCCAACTCGCCCAGGTACTGGACCAGGTTGTAGGTGAACGAGTCGTAGTTGTCGATGACGAGAATCATGACGCGTCGGTTCGGATCAGCCCCGCGGATGATACTGCTTGTGCACCGAGCGCAGGTACTCGCGGTCCACGTGCGTGTAGATCTGCGTCGTCGCGATATCCGCGTGTCCCAGCATCTCCTGGACCGCGCGCAAGTCGGCGCCGTGCTCGAGCAAGTGCGTGGCGAACGTGTGGCGAAGGGTGTGCGGTGTGATGTGTTTGGTGATGCCGGCGCGCTCGACGTACTTGCGCAGAATCTTCCACGCCCCCATGCGCGTGAGCGGTTTCCCCTGCGCGTTGAGCAGCAGCATTCCCTTGCCTGCTCCGTGCTCCAAGCGCGGCCTCAGCTCGCGCACGTACACGGCCACGGCGCCGATCGCGCGCCGTCCGATGGGCACGAGCCGCTCCTTGCTGCCTTTTCCGAACACGCGCACCAGGCCGTTGTCGAGCATCAGGTCTTTCACGCCGAGTGTGACCCACTCGGACACGCGAAGGCCGGCGCCGTAGGCGAGCTCGAGCATGGCGCGATCTCGAAACGCGAGCGGGTCATCCAGCGTGGGCGCGGCCAGCAGGCGCTCCGTCTCGTGCACGGTGAGCACGTCGGGCAGCGTGAGCCATCGCTTGGGTGTCTCGAGGCGGTCGCTCGGATCCTGCGCGATCTCACCCTCGCCGACGAGGAAGCGAAAGTACGTTCGCACCGCAGAGATGTTGCGGCGAATCGACGTCGGGGCGAGGCCGAGGTCCTTCAAGTGATACACGAAGTCGCGGAGCAGCGCCGGTGTGACGCCGGCGGGACGGCTGGCGCCCTTCACGCGCATGAACGTGGCAAAGCGCGCGAGGTCGAGCGCGTAGGCCTCGTTCGTCGCCCGAGCGGCGCCTCGCTCCACGTGGAGAAAATCCTGGAAGCGCTCGAGCGCGAACGCGCGGGCGAGGTCATCGCCTAACGCAAGCGGAGCGTTGGCGTCCGGGTGCGCGGTCGCCCGGCGGGTCATTCGGTTTGGACCCGCTGTTCGAGGGTGGCGACGGCGATGCAGGCGACGCCTTCGCCGCGCCCGATCCAGCCCATGCCCTCGTTGGTCTTGCCCTTGACGCTCACGGCGCCGGGCTCGATGCCCAACGCGGCCGCCAGCGCCGCGCGCATCGCGTCGCGGTGCGGCGCCAGACGCGGCCGCTCGGCGATCACCGTGACATCCACGTGCGCCGGACGCCAGCCGTGCATCGCGGCGCGGGACACGGCCAGACGCAGCATGTCCATCGAGTCGCGGTTGCGGTTGGCGGGGTCGGCATCGGGAAACATCTCGCCGATGTCGCCCGCGCCCGCCGCGCCTAACACCGCGTCAGTGACGGCATGGGCGACGGCGTCGCCGTCGGAGTGGCCCGAGAGGGAGACGGTCGCGGGAATGGCGACGCCGCCCAGTTTGAGAGGTCCGCCCGGAACGAGGCGGTGCGAGTCGTAGCCGATGCCGCAGCGTGTGGCCATTCGGTCTCGCGCCATGCTCGAAAGTGGATGCATCGCACCGGCTCGGCGTCCGGCGCGCGGCAAGCGCTACGCCGCCACCGTCGCGGACTCTGGCGTCGCCGCCGGCGCGATGATCGAGTAGTCCTGTCGTCGGCGCGCGGCCGTGAACCCGGCGTCGCGGATGAGCCGCTCCATCTCGTCGGTCGTGGTGCGGAACGTCGTGTTCGCCGCCGACACCACGTTTTCCTCGATCATGAGCGATCCGAAGTCGTTGCAGCCGAACCGCAGCGCCACCTGTCCGACCTTCATGCCCATCGTGACCCAGCTGGCCTGCAAGTTAGGCACATTGTCGAGCGTGATGCGCGCGATGGCCGTCGTGCGCAGATAATCGGTGGCGTCGGTCTTGGGCTGGTGCGACATCTTGGGCGTGTTTTCGGGCTGCAGCGGCCAGCAGATGAACGCCGTGAACCCGTGCGTGCGCGCCTGGAGATCCCGCACGCGCTGCAGATGCTCCAACCGCTCGGCCAGCGTCTCGCCGATGCCGTACATCATCGTCACGCTGGTCTTCATGCCTTCCTCGTGCGCGATCTCCATGATCTCGAGCCAGCGATCCGCGCCCGCTTTCTTTTTCGCGACGATGTCGCGCACGCGCTGGACGAGGATCTCGCCGCCGCCGCCGGGAATGGAATTGAGCCCGGCCTTGATGAGCTCACGTATCACTTCACGTGCATCCATGCGGAACAGCTTCGCGAAAAAGTCGACTTCGCTCGGGCTGAATCCGTGGATATGAATCGGATGGTACCTCTTAATGTACTTGAGCAGCTCGAGATACCACTCGAAGGGGATGTATGGGTTATGTCCCCCCTGCATCAGAATCTGAACGGCGCCGAGCGCTTTGGCTTCATCGATTTTTGCGCCGATCTGTTCGTACGAGAGTGTGTAGCCCTCGCCGTGCTTTGGCCGGCGATAGAACGCGCAGAAGCCGCAATCGGCCACGCACACGTTCGTGTAATTGATGTTGCGATCCACGATGTAGGTGACGATGCCGTGCGGGTGCTTCTCCTGGCGCACGCGATCGGCCTCGAGCCCCAGCTCGAGCAACGGCGCGTTCGTGTAGAACTCGAGGAGATCACGCATAGTCGTCAGGCGGGAAGAAAGGCGAGCGATCCATCGGGGACTTCGCCGACCGCGGCAAGCCGTCTGAAAAAATCGGTGAGGCCGGCCAGGTGCGCGTACGACAGCCGATAGTCCAGTCCGGAAAGGTACTCGGCGCAGGTGTGCAATGCGACGCCGCTGGCGCGAGACGCCTGGGCAGCGAGCTGGTCGAGATGGCTCAGTCCCCAGTCGCGCGATTCGATGAGGCGCGCATGCACGTCGAGAGCTTCGCGCACCGGCGCCGAGCGCTGGGCAACCCACACGGCGAACACGAACGGCAGTCCCGTCCATCGCTTCCACTCGGCGCCCAGGTCATACGCGTACGGGTAGGGAGCGCCATGGTCTACCGCATTTGGGGCGGCGCCCAGACGCGCGGCGTTGAGGAGGAGAGCGGCGTCGCCGATCACGAGCCGTGCGTCATGGTGCTCATTGGCGAACTGCGCCACGTTCGTGAGCTCGGCGTCGCCCGCGGCGAACTCGGGCGAGGAATGCCACACGTTGGCGAAGAGGAGGCGTAGCAGCGCCACGCTGGTCATGGAGCTGCGCGAGAGCAGCACGCGCTTGCCGCCGAGCTCTGGCGCCGGCACGCGCGAGAACAACAGGACGCTGCGCACGGCGCCATCGGATGTGATGCCGAGGTCGGGGAGCAGGAGATAGCGGGCGGCATCGCGCGCGTAGGCGACGGCCGAGATGACGCTCACCTCGAGCTCGTTGGCCGCCATACGCCGGTTGAGCTCGCTTGGCACGCCGTCCACGAGCGTCGCTGCGACGGAGACGACGCCGCGGTCGATGGCGCCGTACACGGGATAGCAGTTGATGTACGGGATGCGGCCGATGCGCACGTTAGGCGGCCGCGGCGTCCGGCTCGAAGGTCCGGATCACGTTGTAGAGCGAGTCGCGTTCGACCGGGATGCGGCCGGCGCCACGGATCAACTTGAGCACGTCGTCGAGGGCGAGGCCCTGTGGCGTGTGGGCGCCGGCCTCGTGATAGATCTTTTCGCGGACCACCGTGCCCTCGAGATCGTTCACCCCGAAGTTCAGCGCGATCTGCGAGATGAACTGCGTGACCATGATCCAGTGCGTTTTGACGTGCGCGAAGTTGTCGAGGAACAACCGCGCGACGGCGAGGTTGCGCAGGTCATCGTGGCCGCTCGTCGCCGTGCCCGTGCGGCCTAACGTAACGCCGAGCTCGTTGTGGTCCGGGTGGTAGGCGAGCGGAATGTAGGTGAGGAATCCGCCGGTCTCATCCTGCAGGTCGCGGAGCATCTGCAGGTGCTCCATGCGGTCCTCGATCGTTTCCACGTGGCCATAGAGCATCGTCGCGTTGGACCGGATGCCGAGCGCGTGGGCGATGCGGTGCACGTTGATCCAGTCTTCGGCAGCGAGCTTGCGGTCGGCGATGGTCGCGCGGACGCCCTTCGAGAACACTTCGGCGCCGCCACCCGGCAGGGTGTCGAGGCCGGCGTCGCGCAACTCGGTGAGGACCTGCTTGATGGACATCTTCTCGATGCGCGCAATGTGCGCGATCTCGACCGCGGTGAGCGCCTTGATGTGGACCTGCGGATGGCGCTCCTTGAGTCCCTGGAACATCTCGCGGTAGTACTCGAGGCCGGCCTGCATGTCGAGGCCGCCGACGATATGGAACTCGCGCACGTACGGATTGGCGGCGGCTTCCGCGTACACCTGTTCCATGGTGTACCGGTAGGCGCCGCTCTCCTTGGGCAGCCGTGCGTACGAGCAGAAGACGCACGTCTTGCGCAGGATGCAGACGTTGGTCGGGTTGATGTGCTGATTGGCGGCGAAGTAGACGCGCTTGCCGTGGATCGCGCGGTTGGCGGCATCGGCGAGCAGGCCGACGCCTAACAGATCGGGCGACCGGAACAGCGTCGCGCCGTCGCCGGCCGACAGGCGTTCGCCGGCCGCGACCTTCGCGGCAATCGGGCGCAGGGCGGGATCGCCCATGCGATGGGGGTCTATCTCGGGAACCGGCGACAGCGCCATGCGTCAGTCTTCGAAGCGCTTCACAGCCAGCGTGACGTTGTGTCCGCCGAACCCGAAGCTGTTGGACAGCGCGGCGGAGACGTCGCGCTCGATCGCCGTGTTAGGCGTGTAATCCAGATCGCACTCGGGATCCGGCGTCCGGTAGTTGATGGTGGGCGGAATCCGCCCATCGCGCACCGTGAGGGCACTGGCGACGAATTCGACCGCGCCCGCGGCGCCGAGCATGTGGCCGGTGCAGGACTTGGTGGAGCTCACGTTGAGTCCCTGCACCGCTTCGTCGAACACGGCCTTGATGGCCCGTGTTTCGTTGAGATCGTTGGCCGGCGTGGATGTGCCGTGCGCGTTGACGTAGCGCACCTCCTCCGGCGTGAGCGACGCGTCGTGCAGCGCGCGGCGCATGGCGCGCTGCGCGCCTTCGCCGTTAGGCGATGGCGCCGTGAGATGGTACGCGTCCGCGGTCGCCCCGTAGCCGACGATCTCGGCGTGGATGCGGGCGCCGCGCTTCCTGGCATGCTCCAATTCTTCGAGCACCACCGCCGCCGACCCTTCGCCCATCACGAAACCGTCGCGCGTCGCGTCAAACGGGCGCGACGCGGTCTCCGGCTCATCGTTGCGTTCGGACAGCGCCTTCATGTTCGCGAAGCCGCTGATCGCCATCGGCGAGACGGTGGCCTCGGCGCCGCCGGCGATCATGAGGTCGGCGTCGCCGTATTGAATGGTGCGGAACGCTTCGCCGACCGCGTGCGCGCTCGATGCGCACGCCGACACCGTCGCGTAGTTCGGCCCGCGCGCGTTGAACTGCATGCTCACAATGCCCGCGGCGATGTCCGAGATGAACATCGGGATGAAGAACGCGGATACCTTGTCGGGACCGCGCTCGCGGAAGTTGTCGTGCTGCTCTTCGAACGTCTTGAGGCCGCCGATGCCGCTGGCAATGATCACGCCTAACCGATCGGGATCGTACTGCGCCCCGTTGTCCAACCCGGCGTCGTGCATCGCCTGCGCGGCAGCGGCTACCGCGTACTGCGTGAAGAGATCGGACCGCTTCACCTCCTTGCGATCCATGTACTGCAGCGGATCGAAATTCTTGACCTCGCACGCGAACCGCACCGCAAAGCGCTCGGGATCGAACTTGGTGATCGGTCCCGCGCCCGATTTTCCATCGAGGAGGGCGCGCCACGTCGTCGCCACGTCGTTGCCGACGGGCGTCACGGCCCCTAGGCCGGTGACGACGACCCTCCGCTTCGCCACTACTCCTTGACCTTGGTCTTGAGGTAGTTCATCGCATCGCCAACGGTCCGCAACTTCTCCGCATCTTCGTCGGGAATGTCGATGTTGAACTCCTTCTCGAACTCCATCACCAGCTCGACCGTATCCAGGCTGTCCGCCCCCAGATCCTCCATGAAGCTCGCGTCGTTGGTGAGCTTTTCGCGCTCGACGCCGAGCTCCTTGGCGATGATTTCCTTGACCTTCTCCTCGAGATCCGCCATGGACGTGGTCCTCAATTGGGTGTGGTTGAGGTGCAATTTACGCGTCGCCAAACGGTACGGAAAGCTACATGACCATGCCGCCGTCCACCACGAACACGTGTCCCGTGATGTACGACGCATGCTCCGATGCGAGGAACGCGACGAGTCCCGCGATGTCGGCCGGTGTGCCGAGCCGGCCCAGTGGAATCTGGGCGGACAACTGCTCACGCGCATCCGGCGTGAGCGCCTTCGTCATGTCGGTGTCGATGAATCCCGGTGCAATGGCGTTGGCCAGCACGTTGCGTGAGGCGAGCTCTTTGGCGACCGACTTCGTCAAACCGATGAGACCCGCCTTGCTCGCGGCGTAGTTGGCCTGCCCTTTGTTTCCGGTAATGCCGACCACGCTGGTGATGTTGATGATGCGCCCCCAGCGGCGCTTCATCATGCCGCGCGCCGCGGCGCGGGTGGCGGCGAACGCGCCGCGAAGGTTGGTGTCGATCACCGCATCCCAGTCTTCGTCTTTGAGCCGCACGAGCACGTTGTCGCGCGTGAGGCCGGCGTTGTTGACGAGGATGTCCAACGAGCCCAACGCGTGTTCTGCCTGCTCCACCAATCGTTGGGCATCGCCTGGCTGGCCGAGATCGGCGGCGAATCCATGGGTGCCGGTGCCGATCGCTGCCGCGGCCTGCGCGGCGCGATCCGCATCGCGTCCGGCGATCGCGACGGCTGCGCCCGCGCGCGCGAGCGACGTCGCGATCTCGAGGCCGATGCCGCGCGTGCCGCCGGTGACGAGTGCCGTCCGCCCGGTGAGGTCGATGCTGATCATGCGAGTCGCTCGAGGAGTGCGTTCACATCGGCGACCGTGCCGCACGGCAGCGTTTCCGCGCCAGGCACGATTCGCTTCACGAGGTTCGAGAGCACCGTGCCCGGTCCGAGCTCCAGGAACACGGCGCCGGGATGATCGGCCGCCAATCGTTGCACGAGCGCGGTCCAACGCACGGGAGACGTCAGCTGTTGCACGAGGAGCGCCTTGGCCGCCGCGGCGTCGCACACGGGGTCTGCGCTGACGTTGGATGAGACGGGAAAGGAAGGCGCGCGCATGGCGGCGCCATCGAGCGCACGCTCGAGTCCGGCGGCGGCAACTTCCATGAGCGGCGAATGGAATGCGCCGCTCACCTTGAGGCGAATGGCGCGCTTGGCTCCGGCGTCTTTCGCGAGCGCCATCGCGCGTTCTACGGCGTCGATCTCGCCGGAGATGACGAGCTGTTCGGGCGTGTTGTAGTTGGCTGGCACCACGACGCCGCCTTCGGCGCACACCGTGCTGCACACGCGTTCCACGTCGTGCTCGCCGAGTCCGAGGATTGCGGCCATGGCGCCGGGCCGCTCGACGCCGCTCTTGAACATGAGCTCGCCGCGTGTACGGACGATGCGCAGTGCGTTGGCGAGCGAGAGCGAAGCGGCGGCGTGATAGGCGGTGAATTCGCCCAACGAGTGTCCGGCGGCGGCACGGACGTGCGGCGCTGCGCGCTCCCGAATCAGCGCCCACGCTGCCGCGCCGTGCGCCAGCAGCGCCGGTTGGGCATTCTGCGTGGATGTGAGTTGATCGTCGGGTCCCTCGAAGCACAGCTTCGACAGCGGGATGCCCAACGAGCGGTCCGCCTCATCGAACACGGCGCGCGCCGCGGGGAAGGCGTCGGCGAGGTCCTTCCCCATGCCCGGCTTCTGAGATCCCTGGCCGGGGAAGAGCAGAATCAAGTCCATGTGCGTGCGGCGCCGGTTAGAACCGGATGACCATCGAACCCCACGTGAATCCGGCGCCGAACGCGACGAGCAGCACCGTCATCCCCTCGCGGATGCGTCCCGCGGTGATCGCTTCGTCGAGCGAAATCGGGATCGACGCCGACGACGTGTTGCCGTAGCGGCCGACGTTCACGAACACCTTGTCCATCGGGATGCCGGCGTGTTTGGCCGTCGCTTCGATGATCCGGACGTTGGCCTGGTGCGGCACCATGAGGTCGATGCTCGAGGCATCCAGGTGGGCGTTCTCGAGGGCGCGATCGGCTGCTTCGCACATCATGCGCACGGCGTGCTTGAACGTTTCGCGTCCCGACATCTTCACGAGGTGCGTCCGTTGGGCGAGCACCTCGGCCGACATGGGGACGCTGGCGCCGCCGTGCGGGCGGTAGAGCAGATCGGCGAGCCGGCCGTCGGAGCGCATGAACGTCGACAGGATGCCTTTGCCGTTGCGCGCCGGCCGCACGACGGCTGCGCCGGCCGCATCGCCGAAGAGCACGCAGGTGCTACGGTCGGTCCAGTCGAGAATGGCGCTCATCTTTTCCGAGGCGGCGACGAGCACGGTCTGGGCGCTGCCGGCGGAGATGAGCCCTTCGGCGACCGTTAGGCCGTAGAGGAACCCCGAACAGGCGGCGCCGATGTCGAAGGCCGCGGCCCGGTCGGCCGCGAGCTCCGCCTGCAGGTCGACGGCTGTCGCGGGCAGGAGGCGGTCGGGCGTTGCCGTCGAGAGGATGATGGTATCGAGCTCCGATGCGCCGACGCCTGCGCGCTCCATGGCCATGCGCGACGCGTTCGCCGCCATGCTCGCGGTGCTGTCGTTGGGCCCGGCGATGTGGCGCTCGCAGATGCCGGTGCGTTCGACGATCCACTCGTGGCTCGTCTCGAGTCCCATGGCGGCAAACTCGTGGTTGCGCAGAATGCGCTCGGGCGCGAAGTGCCCGATGGCGGCGATTTCGACGAGGGGCCGCGTCATGATTGGGGCACCGCGCTGGCGTCGAGCCGGCGGCCGATGTGCTCGACCATGCGGCGCTCCACGGCGCGCAGAGCGACCCCGATCGCATTCTTGATGGCGCGCGGCGAGGAGCTGCCGTGCGAGATGATGCTCACGCCCTTCACGCCTAACAGCGGCGCGCCGCCGTAGTCGGAGTAGTCGAAGCCCTTGAAGATCTTGGCCAGGACATCCTTCGGCACGCCGCCCTTGGTCATCATCGACATGATCATGCCCGGCACCGACTCGTAGAACTTGAGCACGACGTTGCCGACGAAGCCGTCGCAGACGACGACATCGATCGAGCCGCGGCTGCTGCCGCCGGTGAGAATGTCGCGGCCTTCGACGTTGCCGGCGAAGTTGAGGTCCGTCGCCTCGAGCAGCTTGTGCGCATCCTTGACGGCGGCATTGCCCTTTTCCGGCTCTTCGCCGATGCTCAGCAATCCCACCGCGGGATTGGCGCGATCGAGGATGTCTTCGGCGTACACGGCGCCTAACCGTGCGAACTGCACCAGTTCTTCGGCCGAGCAGTCGACGTTGGCGCCGGCGTCGAGGACGACGACGGGATTGCGCTGGGTCGGAAAGGTGGTGGCGATGGCCGGTCTCGTTAGGCCCGCGTGGAGCTTGAGCAGAAACACCGATGCCGCCATCTGCGCGCCGGTGTTGCCGGCGGAGACGAAGGCATCCGCCTTGCCCGTCGCGTGCAGCTTGAGGCCAACGGCCATCGAGCTGTTCGGCTTGGAACGAATGGCCGCGGTCGGCTTTTCGGACATCTCGATGACATCGGCCGCCTCGACGATCGTGATGCGATCGCGAAGTCCCGATGGCAGCGACGTCGCGGCGCCGAGCTGTTTGTTCAACTCCGCCGCGACGTCATCGGTGCGGCCGACGAGTTGAATCGAGTGTGCGCCGTCGAGCTCGGCCAGTGCGAGCAGGGCGCCGGCGATCGGCGCTTCGGGGGCGCGATCGCCGCCCATCGCATCCAACGCGATGCGTGCCAACGCTATGCTTCCCTGGCCTCGACCCGCTGCTCGCCGGCGTAGTAACCGCACTCGGGACAGACATGGTGCGGGCGCTTCATGCTCTGGCAGCGCGGACACGCCTGGAGCGCAATCGGAGCAGCTGCCTTGTGCGTGTTACGCGCGCGCTTTTTCCGCTTCGATGTACGTCGCTTGGGGACGGCCATGGGAGATCAACCGAAAGGGTAAGAGATGAGCTCAGGGCGAGGCCCGGCGGGCCGCGGCGAGCGCGGTCCAGCGTGAGTCAGTGTCCGGCGGACACGAGCACGGCGCTGCATTGAGATCGGCTCCGCACCGGGCGCACAGGCCGCGGCAATCGTCGCGGCAGAGGACGTACTCCGGCGCGGCGAGCATCCACTGCTCGCGAACCGCTGGGCGAAGGTCGATGTTCTGGGCATGCGGCGGAATGCGATACGTGTCTGGATCGTCGGCCACTTCATCGCCTGGTTCGACGAACAGGACGTGGACCTCTTCTGACACGGAGCTGGAGACATCCTTCAGACAGCGCCGGCAGGCTGTGACTGCCCGGGCTTCGATGCGACCGCTCCAGTAGTAGCGCCCAGTCCCGGCGCGGGACAAACGGCCGGTGGCGTGGGCTGGCGTAGCGGGTCGCACGTCACCCTCGGTCCAGATCGGGTCGTCCAGCTCCAAGTCCCCGTCGACGCGGACGGCTTGCCGCTCCACCTCGCGAATGTCGTAGCACAGCATAACCCATGAATGTACTTGGAGATGAGAGTCGGAGCAAGGCGGCTGAGTGTGGTGCGCGTCCTGTCAATTTGCGCGTAGCTGGCCCGGACTGAAGCGGTTGATAAGGATAGCGAAAGGGAAACCAAGGATAACGAAAGTGATCCTTCCGCCTGGCGGGCAGGCGCGTCGCCTAACGGATAAATTTCCTGTCTTTTTGTGGAAAACAAACAGCGGCCTTTCCATTGAGCTGCCGCGCTCCCACTCCGCGTAGAACGATCATTTTCGTTATCCTTAGTTTCCCTTTTGTTATCCTTATGAGCCTTTTTCAGTCCAAGCAAGCACCGCCGCGCCGAAGCGCGCGCCTAGATGCGATCCGCCTCGGCGAAAAAGAACGCCGCCTCCCGCTCCGCATTCTCGTCGGAGTCGGATGCGTGGATCGCGTTCCGCTCCTTGGACTCCGCGTAAAGCTTGCGCACGGTGCCGGCGGCCGCTTCGGCGGGATCGGTCGCACCGATCGCCGAGCGCAGCATGGCAACGGCGTCCGCGCGCTGGAGCACCATCGGCATGCACAGGCCTGACGTCATGAACCGCACGAGCGGCGCGAAAAACGGCCGCTCGCGATGGACCGCGTAGAACGCCTCGGCTTGCGCTTGCGTGAGGTGCAGCACGCGCGCCGCGCGAATCTTGAAGCCGGCTGCTTCCAGATGGGCAATGATCTTTCCCGTCTTCCCCGCGCCGAAGGCGTCAGGCTTGATGATCGTCAGCGTACGCGTCCCAGCCATGGCATCACGATCCTATGAGTTTGCGAACGATGTCGCCGCGCGTGAGGAAGCCGACCAGGCGGCCGTCCCGCACCACGGGCACGCGTTCGACGTCTTTGTTGGACATCACCGAAGCGACTTCGGCTAACGGTTGATCGGGCGACACGCAGAGCACCTGGCGCGTCATCACGTCGCGCACCGTGCGCCGCGTATGATCCGCGCCGCCGGCGTGTCGCACCGATTCGCCGTGCGCGCCGCGGCCGCCGCCGAAGAATGCGGCGTTGACCAGCATGTGCCGCATGAGCTCGCGCTCGCTCAGCATCCCGACCAGCATCCCATCGGCATCGACCACCGGCAGTCCGCCGACGCCCGCCCGCACCATTTCGCGCGCCGCGTCGCGCAGGACGACTTCCGGACGCGTGGTGTGCGGCCGGATGGTCATCACGTCGCGGACCGCGAGGTGCGGTGTGATTTCGATCTCGCCTAACGCAGCCAGGCCGGCGATCTCCGCGGGCGTCTGGGCGGCGAGCCACGCTTCGACGACGTCGGCTCGCGACAACAACCGCGAGAACGCGCCGAGCACTTGGAGATAGCGCGCGGCTTGGCGCGGCGGAGCGACGATGAGCACGATCAGCCGCGCCTGCTGCGACTCGGCGTCCTGCGCGTCGCGCGGAATCGGCGACGCAGCGACGCCGACGGCGACGACGAGCTCGAGCACGGCATCGGTACGGTAGTGCGTCAGGAACGCGCGATCCCCGAGCATCACGATGTCTTCGCCGCGCCCTTCCTCGACGCGACTGCGCAGCTTTGCCGGATCGTCGACCACGCCGGCGCCGGTGATGCGCTCGACGAGCACCAACGCCGCCGCCTCGAGCGTTGTTGCATCGAGAGGCGTCACCACACGCTCGACGCGGACGAGATCCGAAAGCTTCACAGCCGTTCTTTGAGCAGCGGAACGAAGTCCACGGGCCGTTGGGCCACGCCCATCCCCGCGGACTTGAATGCCTCCACCTTCTCCGCTGCCGTTCCTGCCGAACCGGAAATGATTGCGCCGGCGTGTCCCATGCGACGTCCCGGCGGTGCGGTCTGTCCGGCGATGAATCCGACCACCGGTTTGGACATGTGCGCACGCACGAACTCCGCCGCCTGCTGCTCATCGGTGCCGCCGATCTCACCCATCATCGCGACGGCTCTCGTGTCGGGATCCGCCTCGAACGCCTGGAGGCAGTCGATGAAGCTCGTCCCGTTGATCGGATCGCCGCCGATACCGACGCACGTGCTCTGCCCGATCCCCGCGCGCGTGAGTTGGTACACGACTTCGTAGGTGAGCGTGCCCGACCGGCTCACGACGCCGACGTGTCCCGGCGTGCAGATGCGACCGGGTATGATTCCGACCTTGCTCATGCCGGGCGTGATGAGTCCGGGACAGTTAGGCCCGATCAGTCGCGCCTTGCGATCCTGCACGTAGGGATACACCCGCGTCATGTCCAACACCGGCACGCCCTCGGTGATGCAGACGATGAGCGAGATGCCGGAATCGGCGGCTTCCATCATGGCGTCGGCGGCGAACGGCGGCGGCACGTAGATCACCGACGTATTCGCGCCCGTGGCGGCGACCGCATCGGCCACGGTGTCGAACACCGGCACGCTGTTCTCGAACGTTTGGCCGCCCTTGCCCGGCGTGACGCCGGCCACGACGCAGGTGCCGTACTCGAGCATCTGCTTTGCGTGGAATGAACCGTCGCGGCCGGTGATGCCCTGCACCACCAGCTTCGTGTTTCGATCGATGAAAATGCTCACGCCGCCTTCCCTCCCGTCGCCAACCGTACGGCTTTCTGCACGGCTTCGTCCATGTCGGTCATCGCGCTGAATCCGTGCTCCTGCAGGATCTGTACGGCGATTTCCTCGTTGGTGCCTGTTAGGCGAATCACCATCGGTACGTTGAGCGGCGCATCGCGCGTCGCGGCGACGATACCGTTCGCCACGTCGTCCGTGCGTGTGATGCCGCCGAAGATGTTGAACAGGATCGCTTTCACGTTCGGATCGCGCGTGATGATCTTGAGCGCGTTGATTACTTTCTCGGGGTTGGACGACCCGCCGATGTCGAGGAAGTTCGCGGGCTCGCCGCCGTAGTATTTGACGAGATCCATCGTCGCCATGGCGAGTCCGGCGCCGTTCACGACGCAGCCCACGTTGCCATCCAACTTGATGAACGTGAGGTTCGCGCGCCGCGCCGCGAGCTCGCTGGGATTCTCGGCGGTTTCGTCGCGCAGCGCCGCGATGTCGGGACGCCGATCGAGCTCGTTGTCGTCGATCACCATCTTCGCATCGAGCGCGAGCAAGTCGCCGCCGGTGGTCACGGCTAACGGATTGATCTCGGCCAGCGATCCCCCGCTTCCGGTGAACGCCTGCCAGAGCTGGCGCAGAATCTTCGATGCGTCGCGCGCCAGCCTCGCATTCTTGTAGAGGAAGAAACCGAGCCGCGTCGCTTCGAACGGCAGCAGTCCATAGCGAGGATCCACGGCGAGCCGCATGATCTTGTCGGGCATCGTGGCGGCAACTTCTTCGATCTCGATGCCGCCGGCGGGGCTCACCATGAACACCGCGCGCTTCGATCCGCGATCCACGATCACGCCGGCGTAGGCTTCGCTCGCGATGTCGGCGGCCGGCGTGACCAGCACCTTGGGCACGGTGAGTCCCTTGATCTGCATGCCGATGATCTGCTGCGCCGCGGCGCGTGCATCGGCGGGCGTTTTCGCGAGCTTGACGCCCCCTGCCTTGCCTCGGCCACCGGCGTGCACTTGCGCTTTCACGACGACGCCGGTGCCGTATGCGCGCGCAATACGCTCGGCCTCATCGGGTGTCGTTGCCACATCGCCGGGCGGAACGGGAATTCCGTAGCGGCGGAAAATGTCTTTGGCCTGGTATTCGTGAATGTTCACGGACTCTCCAATGTGATCGTCGTTCCTGCCTCGCCGCGTACCGCTTCGCGTCCGCGACTGAGCTCCGTAATGATAGCGCGCCCTCCGGTTCGTCGCACGAAATCCATCGCGGCGCGCACCTTGGGCGCCATGCTGCCTTCGCCGAACGCGCCGGCGCGATCGAGTGCGTCGGCTTCGGCGATCGACAGCGTTCGCAGCGCGCGCTGCGCGGGCGTGCCGAAGTCCGCATACACGGCGTCGACGTCCGTTAGGATGAGCAGCAAGCTGGCGCCGAGATCGCGCGCAAGCACGGCGGCGGCGAGATCCTTGTCGATCACCGCATCCACGCCTTCCCATCCGAGCACGCGGTCCGGATAAATGGGTGCGCCGCCGCCGCCGCACGCGACGACGATCGTGCCGGACTCGACCAGTCGGGCGATGACACCGATCTCGTGAATCGCGAGCGGCCGTGGACTGCCCACGACGCGCCGCCAGTGCCCGCGCGCATCCTGCTTGACAGCGACGCCGGCATGGGCGAGGCGGCGTGCGCGTTCCTCGTCGAGTGCGTGGCCGATGAACTTGGTGGGCGCGGTGAGCGCCGGATCGTCGGGCGCGACCTGCACCTGGGTGATGACGGTTGCCACGGCGCGGTCGGCGCCGGCGCGGCGGAGCGCGTTCTCCAGCGACTGCTGGATCATGTAGCCGATCCAGCCCGCCGTCGCGGCGACGAGGACGCCTAACGGAAGCGGGTCGATCTCCGCCCGCGCCGCTTCGTTGCGCATCAGCTCGTCGCCCACCTGCGGGCCGTTGCCGTGCACGACGCACAGCTTCCAACCGTCGAGCGCCAGATCGACGATGGCGCCGAGGCTCTCCCGCGTGTGGCGGAACTGGTCGTGGATGGTCGAGCGCTCGCCCGCCGGTGCGAGCGCGTTGCCGCCTAACGCGATGACCGCGACGCCGGGTGTAACGGCCTGTTCCGGCGTCACGGCGCGGGCTTGAGGAGGAGTTGGCCCAACGCGTCGTAGGCGCGGCCGAACGCGACCCAGTCCCCGCGCTGCAGCGCCGCGTGCATCCGGTCGTACAGCTCGTGGACGCGCGCGCGGAAATCGCCGGGCGCGATCGGCACGGTGTCCGCCGCCGCTACCGCCGCCACGCCTAACGCCTCGCCCAGGGTATGCCCCGTGGTCACCAGCGTATCGCGCGACACCGCCACGCGGGCGACCGTCGGCGGCACGTCCGCCTTCCACACGTAGGCCGGCTGCACCAGCGCCAGGCCATGCGCCAGCGGCACCACACGCACCTCGCCGAACCGGATGCGCGCATCGCGCGGAACGGTCGCCGTGCTGTCGAGCGCTCGCCGCATCTCATCGAGGACCGAATTCCAGCGCGGCCCGCGCGGGTCGAGCGGAATCCAGTACACCGATGAATTGCGTCCACCGGTGCCGAGCACCGCGCCCGCGAGCCGGTCCGTGGAATCGAGCACCGCCTGGCTGCAGCCGAGGCGGCCGCGGCCCGTGGCGAAGAGCAGCGCGCTGCCGTCCCGCAGCACGGAATCCGCGCCGCCGTTCCACGGCAGATGCCCCATCCAGCTCGAGTCGCCGCTCAAGCCGAATCGCGCCAGCAGATCGGCCTGGATGCGCACGCCATCCACGGGGGGCGGCAGCGCCGCGAGCAGCGCGGCCGACATGCGGTCGGGCGACGTGAACAGCGACGGAAATTCCCGCATCCAGGTCTGCGCGATCGGCCCAACGGCGACGTCGGCGAGGAGCGACACACGGCCGGTGTGCGCGTTCACGATCGCCGTGGCCGCGTGCCTAACGAGACCGTACTCATCGTCGCCCACTGTGACCCGCTTGCTGAGCGGATAATCCGCGCTGGCGTCGTACAGCGCCACGGTCCAGTAGAGCGAGTCGTCGGCCACAACGGGGAGCACCGATGTGCCCTGCACGAAAAACGGCGCCACCGCGTCGATCCGGTCCTGCACGCCCCGGCGGGTGAGCACCCGCACGCCCGGGCGATCGAGCGAGAGCAGCCGCAGATTCTGCTGACTCCATGCCTGCACGATGCGATCGACGCCGTTGTCCAACCGCGGTGCCGCGATGTTGCCCGTGCTGTCGAGCACGAGCGCGTAGCCGGGCACCGAGTCGTATACGAGCACCGGCGGCAGCGGTCGCGAGGCGCTCGACGCTCCGGGCGCGCCGAGCACCGGGTCGCCGTTGTCGTCGGCGAGACTCGCACGCACGCGCGTCGCGCTCCACGAAACTTCCCTGGGCGCTGCGGGCGAGCCCGCAGCATCGAGCAGCTCACCCTCCTGGCTCGGCCCGGTCACCACGACGGCCGTGAGTCCGAGCGGCGTGGCGGACCACCCCACGCCGTGGGCGATGCCCTCGACATCGTGGCCGCGCTCCAGCGACTGCTCGAGCGGCAGCGGGTCCCACACGGGTACCGTGCCGGCGACGTCGTCGGCCGACGGAAACACGAGCGAGTCCGATCGCTCGATGCGATCGAGCGCGTATGCGCGGCGCGTGTAGTCGACGCGCACCTGCCGATATGGTCGTTCGCGCAGCTCCGCATCGGCGACGGGCGCGAAATGGCGCGCGATGACGGGTGCGATCTCGCGCGCGCCGAACGCGACCACGAGCAGTACGCCTAACGTGGACACCGCGACGCGCAGTTGCCCGGTCCATCCGAAAAACAACACGACGAACGCGGCGGCGACCGTCGCGATAGACATCCACAGGCTCACCGGAATCCCCGCGCGATGATCCGTGAAGGTGAAGAGCCCGTCGGGGCCGGAGCCGGAGAACAGCACGCGATACGCCTCCAGCCGGTAGCGCCACGCCATCAGCAGCAGCAGAAGACAACACAGCACGACCAAGTGGCGCCGCACGTAGTGCGACACGTACAACGATCCGCGCTCCCAGCGCAGACTCGGCGTCAAGGCGTAGAGGAAGATCACGACCGCGGTCACGACCATCACGGCGATCAGCGCCCAGAGATAGACCGCCGACTCGAACGGCAGCCAGTAGACGTAAAAGCCGAGATCGGCCTCGAAGTAGGGATCGCTTTCGTTGAACGGAATGCCGTGGTGCGCGAGCACCCACGACATCCACGTACTCGATGGCAGCGTGAGCAGCGCGCCTAACAAGATGGCGAGAATCGCCGCGGCCGCCACGAGGTACGTGCCCGGAATCTCTTCGCCGATCTCGATGTTGGCCACGCGTCGCGGGAGCACCAGCGAGACCACGCTGTGGCGCACGCCGTAGAGGTTGGCGAACACGAAGGCCGCTGCCAAGACGCCCGACGTCAGGCGCAGCCCCAGATTGGTCAGCGTCCGCGTCCGCCACACGGCCGCGGCGCCGAGCGCCGCATACCATTGATAGTCGGCGATGACGCCGGTGATCACGCGTCCCAGGATGAGGAACGACGCGACCGCCGCTACGGCGAGCACGGCCCACCGTCGCGGAGTCACGTTAGGCGGGGACGCCCTGCCCGCGCAGAAAGTCGTCGAGCTCGGCGCGGATGGCGCTCACCCGCTCCGGCGTCCGGGCCTCGACGCGCATCACGAGCACCGGCTGCGTGTTCGACGCGCGGATGAGACCCCAGCCGTCGCCGAAGAGCACGCGCGCGCCGTCGACATCGATCACCTCGTGCGTCCGCCGAAAATGACGCACCGCCGCATCGACGATCGCGAACTTGCGCTCCTCCGGCACATCCACGCGGAGCTCCGGCGTCGAGACGTAGCGCGGGACGTCCGCCAACAACTCGGTGATGCTGCGTCCCGAGTCGGCGATGATGCGCAGCAGCCGCGCCGCGCCGTAGAGCGCATCGTCGTGGCCGTAGAAGCCTTCGGTAAAGAACATGTGCCCCGACATCTCGCCGGCCAACGGCGCCCGCAGCTCCTTCATCTTGTCCTTGATCAACGAGTGACCCGTCTTCCACATCACCGGCGTTCCGCCGGCGCGCGTGATCTCATCGCTGAGCGCCTGCGAGCACTTCACGTCGAAGATGATGGACTGTCCCGTCCCCGTCCGCGCGAGCACATCGCGCGCATACACGATGAGGATGTAGTCGCCCCACACGATGTCGCCGCATCCATCCACCACCCCGATGCGATCCGCGTCGCCATCGAACGCGATGCCGATGTCGGCTGACGTCCGCGTCACCGCGCCGATGAGATCCTGCACGTTCGCGACCACCGTCGGATCCGGATGATGATTCGGGAAGCGGCCGTCGCTCTCGCAGAAGAGCCCGGTCCACTTGACGCCCAACTTGTCGAGCAACTGCGGCGCGACTAACGAGCCGACGCCGTTGCCGCAGTCGACCACCACGCGCAGCGGGCGCGAGATCTTGCCGACGCGCGTGGCGATGTCGTGCACGTACCTGTCGATGACCGGAACCGACTGCACCTCGCCCTTCCCCGCCGGGAAGCGTCCGCCGACAATGAGACGGTACAGCTCCTGGATTTCTTCGCCGTGGAGCGAGGTCTTGCCGACGCACAACTTGAATCCGTTGTACTCCGGCGGATTGTGCGACCCCGTGATCTGGATGCCGCCGGCGACGGGAAGATTGTAGAGGCTCCAGTAGAGCAGCGGCGTTGGCACCACGCCGATGTCCAGGACATCGAGCCCCGATTCGGTCAGCGCGCGGACCAGCGATTCGCGCAGCATGCCGCCGCTCGGACGATTGTCGCGTCCAACGGCGATGGGTCCGCGAATCTGATGCTGGGTCAGATAGGCGGCGTACGCCCGGCCTAACGCATGCGCCGTCTGTCCGGTGAGGTCGTCGCCGACCACGCCGCGCACGTCGTACTGCCGGAAGATCTGCTGGCTGAATCCCACTGTGCCTCCTCCCTCGTGCCCAACCATGCTGCCGCCCGCCCTCGAAACGACGCGAGGCCGCGTGGCGGCCTCGCTTGGATCACCGGCCCGCTACCGCTGTCGGCGGTGACGCGGACGGCGCGCTTGCCGTGATCGTCGGTACGCTGTTGCGGGCAAGACCCGTGAACCCTCCGGGAAATATGCCGAAAAACAGCAATATGATTGCCGATGCGTACACGACGAGGAACGTCGGCGTGCGCACCGGCCGCAGCGCGGGAGCATCTGCCGATCGCGGCCGCATGAACATCACCATCACGACTGCCAGGTAATAGCCCGCCGACAGCACGCTCGCGAGCACGACCACGACGGCCAGTCCCGTTTCGGGATGTGTCGCGTCGAGCGCCGCCTGGAGCACGTACCATTTGGCAAAGAATCCCATCCCGCCCGCGATCGGGAAGCCGAGGAGCGCCAGCATGAACACCGCCATCGCTGCCGCTAACCAGGGGCGCACGGTCCAGAGTCCCGCAAAGTCGCTCAACTGCTGATGGCGCTCGCCCGGCTCGCCCACGGCAATGACGACACCGAAGGCGCCCATGGTTGCCAGCGTATACGCGAGGACGTAAAACAGAAACGCGGCCGAGCCGAGCTGATTGTTGGCAACCACCGCGACCAGCAGATAGCCCGCGTGGGCAATGCTCGAGTACGCGAGCATCCGCTTGATGTTCTTCTGCACGAGCGCGACCAGGTTGCCGACCACCATCGTGAGCACGGCGAGCCACCAGAGTGCCAGGTGCCACGAGCCGAGCGCCCCGGGGAACGCTTCGCGCCACACGCGGAACAGTGCGGCGAAGGCAGCGGCCTTCACTGCCGCCGCCATGTACGCGGTGATCGGCGTCGGTGCGCCCTCGTAGACGTCGGGCGTCCACATGTGGAACGGGACGGCGGCCACCTTGAACGCGAACCCGACGAGGAGGAGCGCGATGCCGGCGAGCAGCATCGGCTGGCTGCCAATCGTGGCGCCGGTGACCTTGGCGCCGATCGTCGCCAGATCGGTGCTTCCGGTGGCCCCGTAGATGAGCGCGATACCGTACAGCAGGAACCCGGTGGAGAACGCGCCTAACAGAAAATACTTGAGCGACGCCTCGGCGGCTTTGGCGCTGCGGCGGTTGACGCCGGCCAGGATGTACACGGCGATCGACATGAGCTCGATGCCGAGAAACACCATGATCAGGTCGCGCGCCGACGTGAGCAGCATCATGCCCGCCGACGCCAGCAGCACCAGCACGTACGTCTCCGCCGAGACCAGCTGCTCGACGCGAGCGTAGTCGAGGCCTAACGCGATGGTGATGATGGTCGCGATCAGGATCACGAGGTCGCTGGCCCAACGGAAGCTGTCCACCGCGATGATGCCGGGCGTGGCCTTGGCGCCGGAGAGCCACATCCAGATGATGATCGCGCTCGTGATGAGGCTGAGCACGATCGCGAGCACGCCGACCGTGCGAGCGCGCGCATCCGATTCCTTGCCCCACGCCGCGATGAGCAGGAGCAGCATCGCGCCGGCGGCCAACACCAGCTCCGGCAGCAGTGCGAGGCTCAGCTGACCCGGAATCGAGAGATCGAAGGACATCATCGCGAGCCTCCGGTCTCAGGCGCGCTCGCGAGCCGCGCTCCGGGGCTCGACGTCACGACCTGGACGAAGTTCTGCGCCGAGCGCTCCATGCGCCGAAGCACGGGCGCCGGATAGATGCCGATCCAGAGAATTGCGACGGTGACCACGGCGACGATCACCAATTCGCGCGGATTCAGATCCCGCAGCAGCGCGTTCTCCGGCTTGTCCAGCTTGTTGAACAGGATGCGCTGTATCGCCCACAACAGGTAGCACGCGGCGAAGATGACGCCGGTCGTGGCGAACAATGTGAACCACGGATGCGTCTTGAACGAGCCGACGAGCACCAGGAATTCGCCCACGAATCCGTTCGTGCCGGGGAGTCCGATGCTGCTCAGCGACACGAGCGTCAGTACGACGGCGAACATCGGCACCACGCGCGCGATGCCTCCGTACGCGTCGATGAGACGCGTGTGCTTCCGCTCGTAGATCATGCCGATGAGGAGGAACAGGGCGCCGGTCGAGATGCCGTGGTTGATCATCACCATGAGCGCGCCCTGCACGCTCTGCAGCGTCAGCGCATAGATGCCTAACATCACGAAGCCGAGGTGGCTCACCGATGAATAGGCGACGAGGCGCTTGAAGTCGGGCTGGACCATCGCCACAAGCGCGCCGTAAATGATGCCGATGACCGCGAGCGTGAGGATCGTGTCGCGCACCCACGGCGTGAGCGCCGCCCCCGGGAACAGCGGGAGCGCGAAGCGCAGGAACCCGTACGTCCCCATCTTGAGCATGATGCCGGCGAGGATCACCGATCCGGCCGTGGGCGCCTCGGTATGTGCGTCCGGCAGCCACGTGTGGAACGGGAACATCGGCACCTTCACCGCGAACGCGAGGAAGAACGCGCCGAAGAGCCAGAGCGCCGCGCGCGATGTGAACGCCGCGTGCTGCATGATGGTGTCGTAGCTGAAGCTGTTGCTCAGTGTGACGGTGTCGACCGAGTGCAGCCACAGATACAGGATCGCGACGAGCATGAGCAGCGATCCGAGGAACGTATAAATGAAGAACTTGACGCTGGCATAAATGCGCCGCTCGCCGCCCCAGATCCCGATGATGAAGTACATCGGAATCAGCATGACCTCCCACATCACGTAGAAGAACAGGAGGTCGAGCGCGAGGAACACGCCGATCATGCCGGTGGTCAGGATGAGCAGCAGCGCGTAGTAGCTGCGCACCTTCTCGCGCACGCTGGTCCATCCGCCCAACACGGACAGCGGCATGAGGAACGTGGTGAGCAGCACCATGAAGAGGGAGATGCCGTCGACCCCGACGTCGAAGTTGGCGCCCCAGCCCGGGATCCACCAATGCGTGACGCGGAACTGCCACGCAATGGTGCCCGGGTCGAATGCCCACCACATGCCTAACGAGACGATGAACTCGAGGAGGAACGTGATCAGCGCGATCCACCGCGCCGAGGGCGCCGCGGCGAGCGAACTGTCGTCGCGCGAGAAGGCCGACTGCAGCACGATGATCAGCGCGCCGGCCAGCGGAATCAGCAGCAGCGCCGGCAGAACCCACGCGCCGTAGTGAATGGAGGCGAGGAATTCGCGCATGGATCAGCGGAGAGTGAAGGCGCCCAGCACCGCGAGCACCCCAATGACGATCGCCCAGGCGTACGCACCCACCTGGCCCGTTTGCAACCACGAGCCGATGCGCGCGAGCCCGCGCATGAACCACGCGCTGCCGTTCACCAGGACTCCATCGATGAGCCCGGCATCGATGCCCTTCCACAAGAACGAGCGCGATACCGCGACCACCGGCGTGACCACCGCGCGATCGTAGAACTCGTCCACGTAGTATTTGTTCTCGAGCACCCGCTCGAATCCCGTCGCGGACTTTGCCTCGCGCTTGGGTACGAGCGCCGCCGGCTTGAGCTTCACGAAGGCGGTGACGATGCCGGCGATGGCGACCACGACGGCCAGTCCGACGAGCGCCAACTCGTTGGGCGTTTCGGCCGCGACCCCGTGCGTGACATGGAGCGTCGCGTCGCCGACCACCGGCGCGAGCCACTGATCGAGCGCGCCGGTCCAACCCGCGGGCAGGTGCAGGAACGCCGGCAGATTGATGATGCCGCCTAACACGCTCAACACACCGAGCACGACCACCGGGAACGTAAGGATCGGCGGCGCCTCGTGCAGGTGCGCCTGGTTCTCGGCGCCGCTCCGGTTCGGTCCGTGGAAGGTGTAGAGCATCATGCGCGTCATGTACAGCGCGGTCAGGAACGCACCGGCGAGCCCCAGCACGTACACCGCGTACAACACGGCGCTGCCCGGAATGCCTAACCAATGGACATCGGCGAGCGTGCTGTCGCCCGCCCGCGCGATCACCGAGCCGAGGATCTCATCCTTGGAGAAAAATCCGGCGAAGATGGGAATGCCGGAGATCGCCAGCGTCGCGATCCACATCATGACGAACGTCACCGGCATGTACGCGCGCAGCCCGCCCATGTTGCGCATGTCCTGCGCGTCTTCGGTGCTGTGCGTGTGGTGATACGCCGCATGCATCCCGAAGATCACCGAACCGGCGCCGAGGAACAGCAGCGCCTTGAAGAACGAGTGCGTGATGACGTGAAACAGACCGGCCACGTAGGCGCCCACCCCGACGCCGATGAACATGTAGCCGATCTGCGAGACCGTCGAATACGCCAGGACCTTCTTGATGTCCCACTGCTTGAGGCCGATCGTCGCCGCGAACAGCGCCGTCACCGCGCCGATCACCGCTACCGTTAGGCAAGCAACGGGCGACAGCGAGAACAGGAACGAGCTCCGCGCCACGAGATACACGCCCGCGGTCACCATCGTCGCCGCATGAATGAGCGCCGACACCGGCGTCGGGCCCGCCATCGCATCGGGGAGCCAGACGTACAACGGGATCTGCGCGCTCTTGCCCGTGCAGCCGAGCAACAGGAACAGACAGATGGTCGTGAGCAACGGTCCGCCCGCCGGCAGCGAACCGACGCCCGCTGCCACGCCGGAGAAATCCAGCGTGCCCACGTTCGACCAGATCAGGAACATCGCGATCAGGAATCCGAAGTCGCCGATGCGATTCACGATGAAGGCCTTCTTGCCCGCATCGGCGTTCGCCTTGTCGTTGAACCAGAATCCGATCAGCAGGTACGACACGAGGCCCACGCCTTCCCACCCGACGAACATCACCGGATAGCTCGCGCCCAACACGAGCACCAGCATGAACGCGACGAACAGGTTCAGGAACGCGAAGTAGCGCGCGTAGCCCCGATCGTCGCCCATGTAGCCGACGCTGAAGATGTGAATCAGCGCGCTCACACCGGTGACGAACAGCACCATCATCACCGACAATTGATCCACCTGGAATGCCCAATGAATCGGCAGGTCGGTGCCCACCGGCATCCAGGCGAAGTACGTCTTGACGAACGGCGTGGCCATGTGCGACGGCAGCGCGAAGAAAATCGCGACCGCCAGTGCAAAGGCGAGAATCAGCACGAGTGGTCCGACGATCGTCACGATGGCGTGCAGCGGGGCGCGCGTGGGCGCCTCGTGCTCATCGTGCGCGTCGTGTGCCTCGTGGCCGGCGTGCGCAACGCCGCGCTCGCCGTGCGCGGCCGACGGATCCGCCGGTCCCGCGTGGAACGACGTGAACAACGAGATGGCGCCGTTGATCACGAAACCGATCAACGGCAATATCGGCAGCAGCCACACCAGCTCGGCGATGGAGCCGGCAAGCGGATGCACTCCGCCCGGTTGGGCCAAGGGCACGGGCACCTGGAGCATCACCCTTTGAGCAGATTGATGTTCTTGAGGTCCACCGTTTCGTGGTGGCGGAAGATCGCGATGATGATGGCCAAGCCAACGGCTGCTTCAGCGGCGGCGACGCTCATGACGAAGATCACGAACACCTGACCGCCCGCTCCATACAGCCGCGAAAATCCAATGAACGACAGATTCACGGCGTTGAGCATGAGCTCGACGCACATGAAAATGATGATCGCGTTGCGCCGCGTGAGCACGCCCACGACGCCGATCACGAACAGAATCGCCGAGAAGAACAGGGCTTCGGGAACCATGACTAACTCCGGCGCTTGGCGAGGACGACGGCGCCGACGATCGCGACCAGGAGCAGCACACTCGTGATCTCGAACGGCAGGAGGTAGGCGCGGAAGAGCGGCTCGGTGATGGGCGTCGTCACACTCGTCTCACGCGGCAGCCACGGCAGCTCCGCCGGCAGCTTCTGTCGCGCCAACACCAGAATTTCGGCGAGCATTGCGAGTCCCGCCAGGAGCGCGATGATCCGCGCGCCCTTGCTCTTGATGTCGGCCACGCTCGGCGGCAAGCCGAGGTTGAGCAGCATCACGACGAAGAGGAACACCACCATGATGGCGCCGGCATACACCAGCACCTGGATCGCCCCGACGAATTGCGCATCCATCATGATGTACAGCGCCGCGAGGCAGAACATCGTGTTGACCAGCCACAGCGCGGCGGCGACCGCATTGCGGCGCGTCACGAAGATCGCCGCCGAGACGATGGCAATCAGGCCGAACAGGTAGAACAGGAACTCGTAGACGAACCCGTTAGGCATCACTCGCCTCGCGGGTCGGCGGGGTCCCACATCTCGCATACCGGATGCGTCTGCGCCATCAGACGCTCGAGGTCGTACACGAAGCCGGCGCGGCTGTATTCCGAATTCTCGTAGTGGCGCCCGACGTGGATGGCTTCCTCCGGGCAGACTTCCTGGCAGTAGCCGCAGAAGATGCAACGGAACTCGTCGATCTCGTACACCAGCGGATAGCGGTTCCCTTCTTCATCTTCGCCCGGCACCAGCTTGATGCAATTGGCCGGACAGATCTGCGGACAGAGGCCGCACGCCACGCACTTTGCTTTCCCGTTCTCGTCGGTGAGCATCCGATGCGTTCCGCGCCAGCGAGGCGATAGATCCCATTTCTGTTCGGGATACTGCCACGTGACTTTGTGCGGATTCGCGAGATGCTTGAACGTGATCGCCATGCCTTTGAGCATCGCGCGCACGTAGCTCGTCTGCCGGATCGGGCGCTCGAGCACTTTCACTTGAATGGCCATGGTCAGTCTCCCTGGACCGGCGCCGGACGGCGCGTCGCCATCGCGCGGAGCTCGGCGAGCTCGGACGGCCCGACGCGCGCCGAAGCCGGGCTCACGAGGCGGCCGCGGTCCAACACCATGAACACGAGCACGGCCAGGATGATGTTGAGCACGCCGAGGATCGCCCAATACGCGGGCACGAAACCGCCTAACCTGGCCGAGGGCGCGATGCCAGCCGCATCGAGCGCGAGGATCGCGCCCGCCATGACCACGAGATAGCAGAGCGCGATCGGCAGCATCACCTTCCAGCCGACGCTCATGAGCTGGTCGTAGCGGAACCGCGGCAGCGTCCAGCGAATCCACATATAGAGGAACAGGAAGAAGCCGGTTTTGATCATGAAGCACACGAGCGTGATCACCGTCTTCCACCAATGCCACGGTGCCGTGTTCACGGTGGTCCAGAATGGCACGGCCCATCCGCCGAAGAACAGCGTCGTGAGCAGCGCGCTGGCCGTGGTCATGTTCGAGTACTCGGCGATGAAGAACATCGAGAACTTCATCGAGCTGTACTCGGTGTGATAACCGGCGATGAGCTCCGACTCCGCTTCCGGCAAGTCGAACGGCAGCCGGTTGGTCTCGGCGAACGCAGCGACGAGGAACAGGAAAAAGCCAATGAGCAACGGGAAGAAATACCACCCCGTGGCCACCTGGCTCGCGACGATGGAGCTGAGCGAGACGTTGCCCGACAACAGGAGCACGGCCACGACGGCGAGGCCCATCGACACCTCGTAGCTCACCATCTGGGCGCTCGACCGGAGCCCGCCTAACAGCGCGTACTTGTTGTTGGAGCTCCATCCGGCGAGCACGATGCCGTACACGCCGAGCGATGCGATCGCGAGGATGTACAGAAACCCGACGGGCAGGTCGGCGATCGACATGTCCACCAGTCCCCACGGCGTCGGCAGCGGGGCGGCGAACGGAATCACCGCGAAGGTGATCAGCGCGGGGATGAACGACATCACCGGCGCGAGAATGAACAACGGGCCGTACGCCGCCGACGGATAGGTCTCTTCCTTCATGATGTTCTTGAGCCCATCGGCGAGCGGCTGCGCCAGGCCGCGCGGCCCGACCCGGTTAGGCCCGTGCCGGTCCTGGATCCACGCCGAGATTTTCCGCTCGGCCAGCGTCAGATAGGCGATGGTCACCATGAGGACGGTGAACACCACCAGAATCTTGATGATCGAGAACCAGAGCCACGGCGCGCCGTGCACCGGCGCCTGCGGATCGTACGCGTGCTGGAAGAGCATCAACGCGGCGTACGTGTTCATCGCGCCGCGCCTCCCGCCGCCACCGCCTGACCGGCGAGCGCCTGGCCTTTGAAGCCGAGCGATTCGTATGACATACCCGCGAACTCCGGCTGCTGGGCCGCGAGCGCCGCGAACGCTTCGCTGGCGATGTAGTAGCCTGCGCGCTCCCCAAGGAAGACGAGGAGATCGCCGCCGGACCACCACACGGGACGCGACATGCCCGGCGCCGCGCGTGCTTGCCGATACTGCTGCACGCGGCCGCGCAGATTCGTGAAGGTGCCGTCTTCTTCCGCCACGTTGGTGGAAGGCAGCGCAACGATCGCGTTCGAGACGAGCTCCGGCATCGTCGTGCCGATCACGATCACGGCGCTCGCTTTCGCCAGGGCTGGCGCATCGGCGGCGGCCACCTCGTGGTCGGCCACGATGAGTACGTCGCCCTCCTGCATGCGGGCGAGCGGCGTGTCGCTTTTCGCGAAGCCGAACAGCTCTGCCGCCCGCACGTTGGCGGCGCGCTCGGCGCGCCGGGCGAGGTCGGGCACGCCGGGCAGCGGTGCCTCGGGCTCGCGCCTAACGCGGAACCCGCCCGCGCCGCCGCCGTGCTTCATGATTCGCGACAACACCCACAGCGATTCATTGGAGAGCATCGGGCTGGCCAGCACGAACGCGCGCTTGCCGTTCAGGTGCAGCGCCGCGGCGCGCAGCGCTTCGTCCCAGTCGGTGGCCGCCAGCCGGTCTCCCCGCCTAACGAGCGGCGCCTCGAGCCGGTCGGTCCGGTTCATCCAGCGGTAGTCGAGGCGCCCCTCGTCGCAGAGATAATAGTGGTTGACGTCCAGGTTGGATCGCGGACGCATCCGCACCACCATGTTGTCCCGCGTCTCGAGGATCGTGTTGCAGCCCTGCGTACAGTTCGGACAGACCGACGGCGTGCGATCCAGCTCCCACGCCCGCGACTTGTTGAGGAAGTCCTTGGAGAGGAGCGCCCCGACGGGACACAGATCGATGACGTTCGCGGCCCACGGGTGCGTCAGGTCCCTGCCCTCGAACTTTCCGATCACCGCGCGGTCGCCCCGTTCGCTCACGTTGAGCGCGGTATCCTGCGCCACCTCGTCCATGAACCGCACGCAACGCGTACATAAAATACAGCGGTTCGTCACATACTGGACGTCTCCCCCAAAGTCTTCTGCCGGATTGAACCGTTTGGGGTCCTGCAAGCGTCCCGCGGCGCGTCCCTCGCGGTACGTGTAGTCCTGCAGCTCGCATTCACCCGACTTGTCGCAGATGGGACAGTCGAGCGGATGGTTGATCAGCAGGAACTCGAGCACCGCCTCGCGCGCCTTGAGCGCGCGGTCGGCGTACACGTGCACCACCTGGCCCTCGGCAACCGCCGTTTGGCACGCCGGCGCCAGCTTCGGCATTTTCTCGACCTCGACCTGGCACATGCGGCAGTTGCCGACGATGCTGAGTCCCGGATGGTAGCAGTAGTGCGGGATGAGCACGCCAACGGTTTTGGCCGCCTCGAGTATGGACGTGCCTGCTGGAACGCTGACCTGGCGTCCTTCGATCGTGAGTGAGACCTGTTGTGCGTCTGCCATCAGGCTGCCGCCGTGGCGCCCATCGGGCACCGTTTGCCGGTGATGTGTGCTTCGAATTCGCTCCGGAACTTGTGGATGCCGGACACGATCGGTGCGGCGCACGAGTCGCTGAGCACGCAGATCGTTTTGGCCGTCATCTGCTCGGACAGATCCAGGAGCGTGTCGAGATCTTCCATAGTACCGTGGCCGCGCTCGATGCGCTCGAGGATGCGCGTGCACCAAGCGGTGCCTTCGCGGCATTGCGTGCACTGCGCGCAGCTCTCGTGCGCGTAGAACCGCGCGAACCGTGCGATGTGCTTCACCATGCACTGCGCATCATCGAACACGATGACGCCGCCGGAGCCGAGCATCGAGCCCTGGGCGACGAACCCCTCGTAGTCCATGAGCGTGGCTTCTGCCTCTTCCATCGTTTGAATGGGCACCGATGACCCGCCCGGCACAATGGCCTTGAATCGCCGGCCGGGCGTGGGGCCGCCGCACATGTCGTACAGGAAATCCTTGAATGGAAATCCCATCTCGACCTCGTAATTGCCCGGCTTGGCGATGTTGCCGCACACCGAGAACAGCTTGGTGCCCGTGCTCTTTGGATTCGAGTGGGACATCCCTTTGTACCAGGCCGCGCCGCGGTTCATGATGTGCGGCACTGCCGCGAGCGTCTCGACGTTGTTGATCGTGGTGGGCATTCCGAAGACGCCGGCCACGGCCGGAAACGGCGGCTTGATGCGCGGGTTGCCGCGCTTGCCCTCGAGCGAATTCATGAGCGCCGTTTCTTCGCCGCAGATGTACGCACCGGCGCCCTTGTGGACGTGCACGTCGATGCGCTTGCCGGTGCCCATGGCGTTAGGCCCGACGATGCCGGCCGCGTACGCCTCGTTCACCGCCGCGTTCATCACGGTGAGCGGTTCGGTGAACTCGCCGCGGATGTAGATGTAGCACGTCTCGGCGCCCATGGCGTACGAACCGATGGCGGCGCCCTCGATGAGCGCGTGCGGCGTCCAACGCATGATCTCGCGGTCCTTGAACGTGCCCGGCTCGGATTCGTCGGCGTTCACGCAGAGGTAGTGCGGTTTGCCGTCGCCGGGTTTCATGAAGGACCACTTCATGCCCGTGGGAAAGCCGGCGCCGCCGCGGCCGCGGAGCCCCGATTCTTTGACCACGGTCACGATGTCGGCGGGCGACATGCCTAACGCCTGTTCCAGCGCGGCGTAGCCGCCGCGCTGTTTCCACCCCGCGACCGTCCGCGCCGCCGGATCGCCGAAGTATTGCGAGAGGACCGGCGTCTCCTTGGCGTGCGGAGCGTGTGGAAAGCCCATTACTGGTACTGGCTGAGGATCTGCGGGACGCGCTCGGGCGTCACCGACTCGATGAATTCTTCGTTGACCATCACCGGCGTCGCGAATCCGCAGGCGCCGAGGCATTCGACTTCGATGACGGTGTAGCGGCTGTCGGCGGAGGTTGCGCCTAACTCGCCGCACCGCGTGTGCTTGAGCAGCGCGTCCACGACCTTCTCGGCGCCGCACGCTCCGCACGGCGACGTGGTGCACACCTGGATGAAGTATTTCCCCACCGGGTGCTGGTGGTACATCGTGTAGAACGTGACCACGCCTTTGACGTACGCCGGCGTGAGATCGAGGAGCTCCGCGACTTCGGCCATGGCGTCGTCCGACACCCATCCCCGTTCGTGCTGTACGATCCAGAGCACGGGCAGGAGCGCCGCCATCTTGGTCGGATAGCGCGTGAGCAAGGCATCGAGCTCGGTCTTCGCATCGCCGACGAACACGGGGGTGTAGGGACCGCGCTCGTGCTCGGCGTGCGACGTGTCGCTCTCGGCGCGCGTGCCGCCGACTTCGTGCACCTTCACCGATCGATTTCTCCCATGACGATATCGATGCTCGCGTTGATGGCGATGACATCGGAGAGCATGTGACCCTCGACCATCTTGCCGATGGCCGACAGGTTGAGGAACGACGGCGGACGGATGCGCCAGCGGACGGGCTTGGCGGTGCCGTCGGACACCATGTAGTAGCCCTTCTCGCCCTTGGGGCTTTCCACGGCCACGTACGATTCGCCTAACGGAGGACGCGGCCCTTCCATCACCTGCTTGAAGTGGTGGATCATCGACTCCATGTCGCTCATCGCCTTGCTCTTGGGCGGCAGCACGACGCGATGGTCGTCGCTGTTGACCGGGCCCTCGGGGAGGCGCGCCGCCGCCTGGGCGAGGATGCGCGTCGATTGGCGCAGCTCTTCCATCCGCACGAGGTACCGGTCGTACACGTCGCCGTGCGTTCCGACCGGCACTTCGAAGTCGTACGTCTCGTAGTCGAGGTACGGAAAGTCGCGGCGCACATCGAACGCCACGCCCGAGGCGCGGAGCATCGGGCCCGACAGGCCGTAGTTCACCGCCTCGTCGGCCGACATCACGCCTAACCCAACCGTCCGCCCGACCCAGATGCCGTTGGTCGTGAGCACCCGGTCGATCTCGTCGACCGTTTTCGGGAACGTCTTGATGAAGTGCTGGAGCTGATCCATCCACCCGGCCGGGATGTCGGCCGCCATGCCGCCGACGCGGGTGGCGCTCGTCGTCAGCCGCGCGCCCACCCAGCGCTCCAGCAGCTCGTAGACCCGCTCGCGCTGCTCGAACGCCCACAGGAACGGCGTGAACGCGCCGATGTCGATGCACGTCGTGCCCAACCACACGAGGTGCGAGATGATCCGCGACAACTCCATCGCGATCACGCGCAGCACCGTGCAGCGCGGCGTGATCTCGATGCCAAACAGCCGCTCCGCGCCTAACGCGAAGGCCACGTTGTTGCCGATCGAGTTCAGGTAGTCCTCGCGGTCGGTCCACGGGATCACCTGGTTGTACTGCCGGTATTCGCCGATCTTCTCGAAACCGCAGTGCAGGTAGCCGATGTGCGGAATGCACCGCACGACGGTCTCGCCGTCCAGCTCGAGCACGAGCCGCAGCACGCCGTGCGTGGCCGGATGCTGCGGACCGATGTTGATCAGCATGTGCTCGCCCTCGAGCTCGAGGGCGTCCTCGAGCGCCGGCGGCGGCTCGAGCGTCGTGACGGTTCCACCCTCGTTCACGGTGAGCGGCGCCCGGCGCGGACGTCCCTGCTCATCGAGGCCCGACGTGCCGATCGCGACGTCGACGGTGCGCTTGGTGCTCACGCTACTCTCCCGTCCGCTCGCCGCTCTTGAGCCGCGCGCGCATGGCTTCGGGCAGGTCCTCGAACGCCTGCGCCACGGTCAGCTCTTCCATCGAGTAGCGCGCCTCCGGATTGGCGGCGAGCGCCTGTCGCAGCTGCTCGGCACGGCTGAACCGGCCGCGCAGCGGGAAATCCTTGCGCAGCGGAAAGCCCTCGTGGTACTGCTCCCACATCAGGATGCGCCGCAGATCGGGATGCCCAACGAAGCGAATGCCGAACATGTCGTAGCACTCGCGCTCGAGCCAATCGGCGCCCTTGTACACGCTCCAGACACTCGCCACTTCGAGCGGGGTCTTGCCGTCGCGCGGCAGCTCGACCTTCACGCGCAGGAACCGGCGATATGGCAGCGACCGGAGATGCCACACCACTTCGATCGGCTGCTCCGGATCGCGGTATTCGACAGCGGTGACATCCGACAAATAGTCGTAGCGCTGCGATGGATCGTCGTGCAACCATTGCACGATGTCGAACAGCCGCGTGCGGTCGACATAGACGGTCGTTTCGCCCCAGATCACCTCGACGCGCGTGACGCCGCCCTGAAACCTGGCGCGCAACGCGTCGGCGCTGGGGTTCGCCGCGCCGCCACGGTTAGGCACGTGTTTGGGCGTCGCCGGCGCCGGGGCGTCGGGCGCGGCGCTGCCGGGAAGCACAACCGACCAGGAGGCGCTCACAGTCCGGACCGGGTTTGATGCACCGAGTTTCCAAACGGCTCCGACAACTCGTCGATGGCCGCCGGCGGGATGTAGAGACCGCTCTTCGGATCGGGATCCATCTCGTTGCGCAGCGCCGTATCCGACATGCGCTCGCGCTTCACCTTGTCCTGCAGCATCAGAATGCCGTACAACAAGCCTTCGGGCCGCGGCGGACAGCCGGGTACATAGACGTCGACGGGAATGATCGTGTCGATCCCCTGCACCACGGCATAGTTGTCGAACATGCCGCCCGACGACGCGCACGCGCCCATCGAGATGCACCACTTGGGCTGCGGCATCTGCTGCCAGATGCGACGGAGCACCGGCGCGAGCTTGAACGGCACGCGACCGGCGCAGATGAGCACGTCGGCCTGACGCGGCGAAAAACTCATGCGCTCCATGCCGAATCGCGCCAGGTCGAAGCGGCTCGCCGCCGTGGCCATGAACTCGATGGCGCAGCAAGCGGTGCCGAACGGCATTGGCCAGAGCGAGCCCGCGCGTCCCCAGTTCACGAGGAAGTCGAGTCGCGTTGCCACCCAGCTCTCACCGGACCCAGATGCGGTGTCGGTTCGCGCAAGGCTGTCTGTGTGACGGGCGGTCAATCCCATTGGAGCGCTCCTTTTTTCCAGACGTAGACGAGGCCGACGGCCAGGATCACGATGAACACGATCATTTCACCGAATCCGAAGAACGACACTTGGCCCATCGGGCAGACGCCGTTGGCGAGAGGAACACCGCAGGAGAGTTGGCGGAACGACGCTCCCCATGGGATCAGGAAGACCGTCTCGATGTCGAAGACGATGAACAACATCGCGACCATGTAAAACTTCACCGAAAACCGTTCGCGGGCGTCACCCAGCGGCGGCATTCCGGACTCGTAGGGCGTCTGTTTTTCTGGTGTTGGACGCGGCCGAATCGTGAGGTGGGAGACGACGAGCATCATCACCGCGTTTGCCGCGACGAAGCCGACCAGCAAAAGAATCGGAAAGTAGTCTCGTCCCATCCGGCTCCCAGCTCGTGAAATTTTTCACGTTGTCCAACACCGGAAACTTATCGCGACGTCTCGTCGAGTGTCAACGTAGCGAACTCATAGGAGCACACATACATTGCCCGCCGCTTCCCGCCGAGTCGTCATCACCCTCCGCCCACCCGCCGACATGTCGCTCAAAAGTGATCGCTGGATTCGCCGCATGGCGCTCGAACACCACATGATCGAGCCGTTCGCGGACCGTCAGGTGCGCCAAGGCGTGATCTCGTACGGGGTCAGCTCGTACGGCTACGACATGCGCGTCGCGCGGGAATTCCGGATTTTCACGAACGTGCTCAACTCGATCGTCGACCCGAAGAACTTCGACCCCAAATCGTTCGTCGAGTTCGAGGGCGATGTCTGCATCGTCCCGCCCAACAGCTTCGCGCTCGCGCGCTCGGTGGAATATTTCCGCATCCCGCGCAACGTCCTAACGCTGACCCTCGGCAAGTCGACGTACGCGCGCTGCGGCATCATCACGAACGTCACGCCGTTCGAGCCGGAGTGGGAGGGCTTCGTGACGCTCGAGATCTCGAATACCACGCCGCTGCCCGCGCGCATCTATGCCAACGAAGGCATCGCGCAGGTGGTGTTTTTCGAGGGCGACGAGCCGCCCGAGACGTCCTATAAAGACAAGGCCGGCAAGTACCAAGGCCAGCAAGGCGTCACGTTGCCAAAGATTTGAAGGCGGATTGAACGGATAAAACGGATAGAGCTTTTGGACGCGGATTGAAGTTGCGTGGGACATAGTGCGGCGGTGGTTCAGCCACCCGCCTGCTCGTGTTTTTCTTCGTGTGACGTCCAGAGCGCGCGCAGGTAGTCGCCGTTCATACGGGCGATCACGTCGAGGCTGATCGCTTTGGGGCAGGCTTCGTGACATTCGCCGTGCCACGTGCAGCCGCCGAAGCCCTCTTCGTCCATCTGCGCGATCATCCGCAGCACGCGCTGGCGACGCTCGGCTTGTCCCTGCGGGAGCACGCCGAGGTGCGCGATCTTGGCGCCGGTGAAGAGGGATGCCGATCCGTTAGGACACGCGGCCACGCACGCGCCGCAGCCGATGCACGCCGCGGAATCCATTGCGTCGTCGGCGTCGGATTTGGGCACCAGGATGTTGTTCGCATCGCGGGCGCCGCCGGTGGGCGCGGTGATAAACCCGCCCGACGCGATCACGCGGTCGAACGCGCTGCGGTCGACGACGAGGTCTTTGATCACCGGGAACGCGCGCGCGCGCCACGGCTCGATGTAGATCGTATCGCCGTCCTGGAAGTGGCGCATGAAGAGCTGGCATGTAGCGGTCGCCCGCATGGGCCCGTGCGCCACACCGTTGATCATCATGCCGCACATCCCGCAGATACCCTCGCGGCAGTCGTTGTCGAACGCCACGGGCTCGTCGCCGCGCTCGATGAGCGATTCGTTGACCGCGTCGAGCATCTCGAGGAACGACATGTCCGCGCTGATGTCTGTGGCCTGATATGTCGCGAACGCGCCGATCGCGCTGGCGCTCGCCTGCCGCCACACGTGCAACGTGAACTTCACGCTCTCACTCCGGTGAGCCGTCGGGTCGTGCGCATGCTACTTGTAACTCCGCTGCGACAGGTGGACGTTCTCGAATTCGAGCGGCTCTTCGAGCCGTTCGGGCGGCTGATCGTCGCCGCGGTATTGCCAGACGGCGACGTGCGCGAAGTGCGCGTCGTCGCGCAGGGCTTCGCCGTCGGGCGTCTGGAACTCTTCGCGGAAGTGCGCGCCGCACGATTCACGGCGCTCGAGCGCGTCCCGGCAGATCAGTTCGCCTAACTCGAGAAAGTCCGCCACGCGGCCCGCTTTTTCGAGCGCCTGGTTGAGCTCGGCGGCGCTGCCGGGCACATCCACGGTGCGCCAGAAATCGGCGCGGATCTCGGGGATTTTTTCGAGGGCGTACGCGAGGCCCTTGGCGTTGCGCGCCATGCCGCAATAGTCCCACATGACCTTGCCTAACTCTCGGTGGAACGAGTCCACGGTGCGCGTGCCGTCGATGGCCAGCAGGCGCGCCGTGCGCTCCGACACGCCGCGCTCCGCATCGCGGAACGCCGGGTGCGATTCGTCCACCCGCTCGAGCTTGGCCGACCCGATGTAGTCGCCCACCGTGTACGGGATCACGAAGTAGCCGTCGGCCAACCCCTGCATCAGCGCGCTCGCGCCTAACCGGTTGGCGCCGTGGTCCGAAAAATTCGCCTCGCCGGCCACGTGCAGCCCCGGAATCGTGCTCATGAGATTGTAGTCGACCCACAACCCGCCCATCGTGTAATGCACGGCGGGATAGATGCGCATCGGCACCGTGTACGGATTCTCGGCGGTGATGCGCTCGTACATCTCGAACAGATTGCCGTACCGCTCGCGAATGGTCTCGACGCCTAACCGCTTGATGGCGTCGGCGAAGTCGAGGTACACGCCGCGGCCGCCCGGCCCCACGCCGCGCCCCTCGTCGCAGACTTCCTTTGCGGCGCGCGACGCGATGTCGCGCGGCGACAGATTGCCGAAGCTCGGATACTTGCGCTCCAGGTAATAGTCGCGGTCCGCGTCGGGAATCTGGTTGGGCGGACGCGTGTCGCGCTGCTGCTTCGGCACCCACACGCGGCCGTCGTTGCGCAGCGACTCGCTCATGAGCGTGAGCTTCGACTGGTGTTCGCCGCTCTGCGGGATGCACGTCGGATGGATCTGCGTGTAGCACGGATTGGCGAATCCCGCGCCGCGCTTGTATGCCCGCCAGATCGCCGTGCAGTTGGAGCCTTTGGCGTTGGTCGAGAGATAGAAGACGTTGCCGTAGCCGCCGGTCGCCAGCACGACGACGTCGCCGGCGTGCGAGGTCACCGCGCCCGACACCAGGTCGCGCACGACGATGCCGCGCGCGCGGCCGTCGATCACCACCAGGTCCAGCATCTCGGTGCGCGGATACATGCGCAGCCGGCCCAGGCCGACCTGGCGCTCGAGCGCCTGATACGCGCCTAACAAAAGCTGCTGGCCCGTCTGCCCGCGCGCATAGAACGTCCGCGACACCTGCGCGCCGCCGAACGAGCGGTTGGCGAGCAGGCCGCCGTACTCGCGCGCGAACGGCACGCCCTGCGCCACGCACTGGTCGATGATGTTGAGACTCACCTGCGCCAAGCGGTACACGTTCGCCTCGCGCGAGCGGAAGTCGCCGCCTTTGACCGTGTCGTAGAACAGGCGGTAGACCGAGTCGCCGTCGTTCTGATAGTTCTTCGCGGCGTTGATGCCGCCTTGCGCCGCGATGCTGTGTGCGCGGCGCGGGGAATCCTGGAAGCAGAAGCACTTCACCTGGTAGCCGAGCTCGGCGAGCGAGGCGGCGGCCGATGCGCCGGCGAGCCCCGATCCCACGACGAGCACGGTGTGCTTTCGCTTGTTCGCCGGGTTGACGAGCTTCATCTCGAACTTGTGCCGGTCCCACTTCTCGCCGATCGGCCCGTCGGGAATGCGCGCATCGAGTGGGGCGCTCATCGCACCCACCCGAAGAAGACGGCGAGCGGCACGATGGAGAATCCCGCCCAGAGCACGACGGCCAGCAGCGTGGCGATGGGGCGCCGCATGGGCTCGGCCTTCGGCCGGTTGAGGCCCAACGTGCGGATCGAGCCCCAGGCGCCGTGAAAGATGTGCAGGCCTAACGCAATCATCGCGAGCACGTAGATGAGCGTCACCCACCACAGCTGGAAGCCGCCGACGACGTTCGCGTACACGTCGCCGGGCACGTACGGCACTGGCTGGATGGTGCCCGTGGTGAGGTGCAGCAGATGGAAGACGACAAAGAGCGCGATGGCCACGCCGCCCCAGCGCATGGTGCGCGATGCGACGGTCGACGCCTGAGCGTCGCGGCGGCGATAGCCGACCGGCCGCGCCGCGCGATCCATGCGTGTGAGCTGCGCCGCGGCCACGATGTGCAGCACGACCGAAATGAGCAGCACGATCCGGACGAGCCACAGCAGCTCGTTGATCGTGTGGTGGAGGAAGTGCGAATACGCGTTGAGGCGGGCGGCGCTCTCGAACACCTGCAGGTTGCCGATCATGTGCAGCAGCACGAAGGCCACCATGATGAGCCCCGTGACCGACATGACGACCTTCTTCCCCACCGTGGACTGCCAGAACAGGCGGACCCGGCCGGCCGGCCTCTCGCCTAACGACGCCTGCGCGCGCGAGCCGGCCATCTAGAGTCCGACGACTTTCATCGGCTCCCGCACGGCGTCCGCGCTCTTGGCGAGCGCCGTCCGCTCGTCGCCGGTGAGCTCCACCTGCAGAATCTGCTCGATCCCGCCCTTGCCTAACTTGCACGGCACGCCGAGGAACAAGCCCGACATCCCGTACTCGCCTTCCAGCCACGCGGCGCACGGCAGCACGCGCTTCTGGTCGAGCACGATCGCCTCGCACATCTGCACCGCCGCCGACGACGGCGCGTAGTAGGCCGAGCCGGTCTTGAGGTACTTCACGATTTCCGCGCCGCCCGTGCGCGTGCGGTCGACGATGGCGTCGAGCTTCGCACGGTCGAGCAGCTGCGTGACCGGAATGCCGCTCACGGTGGTGTACGAGATGAGCGGCACCATCGTGTCGCCGTGTCCGCCCAACACCATGGCCTGGATGTCGCGCACCGACACGTCCAAGGCCTCGGCGAGGAAGGACCGGTAGCGCGCCGTGTCGAGCACCCCCGCCATGCCGATCACCCGGTGGCGCGGGAAGCCGGTGACCTTGAGCGCGACGTAGGCCATCACGTCGAGCGGATTGGACACCATGATGATGATTGCGTTAGGCGACGTGCGCTTGATCTGCTCCGCCACCTGCTTCACGATGCCCGCGTTGGTGGTGAGCAGATCGTCGCGCGACATGCCCGGCTTCCGCGCGATCCCCGCCGTCACGACCACGATTGCCGAGCCGGCGCTCGCCCCGTAGTCGTTGGTGCCGATCACGCGCGAATCGAATCCCTCGATGGGCGCCGATTCCCACTGATCCAGCCCTTTGCCCTGTGGGACGCCGTCGACGACGTCGACCATCACCACCTGCCGCGCGAGCGCCTTCTCCGCCAACCGCTGGGCCGTGGTCGCGCCCACGTTCCCCGCCCCGACAACCGTGATCTTCTCGACCATGTCGCTCTTGATGTGCGTGTGGTACGTGCAATGAATGGGAATACAAAACAACCGCCGAAAACTATTCGGCGGTCGCGGTGTTTGGTAGTTTCGTCATCGCGTCGAACGCGGCGCCGTCCGGCTATCCGCCCACTTGCGACAACGCGCGCAGTCCACCCACCTGCATCTGCAACAGGTGATGCTCGCGCGGCTTCTCGGCGAGCGCCTGGACGTAGAGCGGCTCGAGATTTTGTCCCGCCCGCAGCGGGTCGCGAAGATTGACTTCGTGATCGCCGTAGAGGCAGGTGCGCAGCCGCCCGTCCGCCGTCAGCCGCACACGATTGCATGACCCGCAGTACGTGTGCGTCATTGGCGTGATCACGCCAACCGATCCCGGCGCGCCGGCAAACCGATAATACTTGGCCGGTCCGTTGCCACGCTCCGGTCCGCTGTCGGCGCTGAGCGAGCCCACCGATGACAGTCGCGACAAGATCTCGTCGCTCGGCACCACGTGGTCCCACGTCAGCGCACGCATGTCACCCACCGGCATGAGCTCGATGAACCGCACATGCCACGCGTGCTCGAGCGTGAGCTGCGCAAACGCCTCAAGCTCATCGTCGTTGATGCCGCGCATCACGACCATGTTGATCTTGACCGGCATGAGGCCCGCGCGCTCCGCCGCCGCCGCCGACGCGCGCGGATCGAAGGCAAGGTTCCGCCGCGCAATCGACGCGATGCGATCGGCGCGCAAACTGTCCGCGCTCATGTTCACGCGATCGAGCCCGGCGTCCGCGAGCGCGCCCGCCATCTCGGGCAGGCGCACGCCGTTGGTCGAGAGCGCGATGTCCTCGATGCCCGGCACCGCGCGCAACATGCGCACGAGCGACACGAGGTCCGGACGAATCGTCGGTTCGCCGCCGGTAATCCGCAGACGCCGCAAGCCCAACGGGGCGAGCTGTGCGACGATCGCGGTGATCTCCTCGTACGTGAGGATCTCCCGCTTGGGCAGCCAGTCGAGACCCTCGGCCGGCATGCAATAAACGCAACGGAAATTGCAGCGGTCCGTGACCGAGATGCGCAGGTACTCGATGCGCCTGCCGAATTGATCAGAGAGCGCGATCATGACTCCGGCCCAACGACGGCGACCGCGGTCGGGTCGACCCACTCGCGTGTGCCATCCGTGTATTCCTCACGCTTCCAGATCGGAAGCCGACGTTTGATCTGCTCGATGATGTAGCGCGACGCTTCGTACGCCGACGCGCGCCGCGCATGCGCGACCGCGATCACGACGCTCGCTTCGCCGACGAAGAGATGCCCAACGCGATGCTCGACGACGATGTCCACAGTGGCAAAGCGCTCCGATGCTTCGGTGCAGATGCTCGCCAGCTCGCGCGCCGCCATCGGTCCGTAACAGGCGTATTCGATGCCGGTCACGGGACGGCCGTTGTTCTGGTCGCGCACCGTCCCGATGAAAATCACGGACGCACCATTGCTGTCCCGCTCGACTTCGGAGAGCAGCGTTTCGACATCGATCACGTCGTCGACGATCGCGGTGCGCATCTCAGCCTCCTGCCACCGGCGGAATGATCGCAATCTCGTCGCCCGACGTGAGCACGACATCGGCGCGCGCATATTCCTGATTCACAGCGACCAACGGAGACGGAGGCAGAATGCCACCACCCGGCATCGCCCGCACATGCTCGACGACGTCTCTCACGGTTGCGCCGCTCGGCAGCGTGATCTCGATGCTCTCTCGGTGCAAGACATCCGCATACGAAGCAAAGAGGAGCGCGGTCACGGTCATACCCGTAACGTACAGGCGGACTACAGGCGGACAAGAAGTAAAGGCGGACAAAGCCGGACAAAGGCTAAAGGCGGACAAGACGGACAAGGCCGGTCAAATCCGGATAAAACAAAAAAAATTGGGGCTCTTCGGGATTTCGTGTGGGTGATCTCGAGGTGGGAAGGCGTACTGAGCTCTGAGGCGCGGGGGCAGTGACCGCGTGGCGAGTCTCCACCCGAAAAGCCACAGGGAGAGATCTACGACAAACGCTCAAAAGGAAAACAAAAAGGATTGCAAATGATGGAGAAGATCGCTGCCACGCGAGGGAAGGTGCGTTGTTCGCGCGCGTGACC
>DASUHB010000014.1 GCA_036273715.1 Gemmatimonadaceae bacterium | reverse complement strand
GGCGCACGGCCGCCTGGACGAGCTCGGGAGGGACGAGGTTCCAATGAACGGTTCCTTTGGGCGCGAGTCCGAGCGCCTCGAGGCCGGTGTTGCCCTTGCGCTCACGCGGTTCAGCGCGGGGCGTGGTTTGCGTTGCCATGTTGTATCGTCTCTGGTGCAAAAGGAAATTCCGGACGCCGCTCCATGCCCTTGCAGGGAGCGGGCCGGAGCGCCGTCTGTGGTGCACATCGTTCGGTGCACCGGATACCGGCGCTCAAGCAGCATATGCGGGCGTGCGCGGGGCGTCAATCGGACGACCTCAGACCTGCAGCCGGTCGGTCGGGCGTGACACGATGGCGTAGAGCGCCGGCATCAAATACACGCTGATGACGAGGCGCGCGAGCAGGCCGCCGACGATGACCAACGCGAACGGCCGCTGCGAATCCGACCCGACGCCGTGCGAGAGCGCCGCCGGCAGCAGGCCCAACGCAGCGACGAGCGCCGTCATCATGATGGGCCGGAGCCGCAACACGGCGGCCACTCGCGTGGCCTCGAGGATGCTCACCCCGCCATTTCGAAGCTCGTTGGCGTAGGAAATATAGATGACGGCCGTCTGGACCGAGACGCCGAACAGCACGAGGAACCCGATGCCGGAGGACACCGAGAATGGTGTGCCGGACACCAGCAGCGCGATGAGTCCGCCGATTGGCGCCGACAGGATGACGCCGACAACTGTAATGAACGGGAACTTGAAGTTGCCGTAGAGGACGAACAACAGCAGGAAAATCACGAGGAGCGTGAGTGGCAGGATGACGCGCAGCTGGCCGCGCGATGCCGTGTACTCCTGATATTCGCCGCCCCAGACGATGTGGTATCCGGGCGGGAGCCTAACGGATGCCGCGACCTGTCGCTGCGCGCTCTGGACGGTGCCGGCGAGGTCGCCTCCGTTCACGGAGTATTGAATGCCGATGAAGCGGCTGTTGTCCTGCCGATAGATGAACGACGCCCCGTTAGACACCTGGATCTCGGCCAGATCCTTGAGCGGGACCTGTTCGCCGTCCGGGGCGGCGACGAGGATGCTGCCGATCTCCTGCGGGTTCTGCCGGTAGCGCGGCTCGAGGCGCACGACGAGGTCGTAGAGACGTTCGCCCTGCTCCACCTGTGTCGCCACGCTCCCGCCGACTGCCGCCTCGATGAGGGCGTTGATGTCGCCGGCGTTGATGCCGTAGCGCGCGATCTTCGCGCGATCGACGGCGATCGTGAGCGACGGTTGGCCGAGCTCCTGGACGAGCGTCAGGTCGCCGATGCCCGGCACGTGCTCGAGCACCTGCTTGACCTCTTTCCCTTTACGCTCGAGAACGCCGAGATCGGGGCCGAACAGTTTGACGTCGAGTGCGCTCTTGAGTCCTGTCTCTGCTTCGTCGACGGCGTCTTCGGCGGGTTGCGTGTAATTGAACGTGATGCCGGGGAACGTCTCGAGCTTCTTGTCGATCGCGTCGATCAGCGCCTGCTTGGAGTGGTACGGTCCCGTCCATGTGTCGTACGGCTTGAGCCCAACGTAAAACTCGGCGTTGAAGAAGCCGGTCGGGTCGGTGCCATCATCGGGCCGGCCGTGTTCCGAGCCGACGACCGTCACTTCGGGAAAGGAGCGCAGGATGGCGCGAATTTTAGGCACGATGGCGGACGATGCGTCGAACGAGATGGTGTAGGGCATTGTGGCCCGCACCCAGAGCGCCCCCTCGTCGAGATGCGGCATGAACTCGGCGCCGATGAGGGGAATCAACAGGAGCGAGAGGCCGAACACCGCCGCCGCCGCAATCGTCGTTAGCCACGGATGCGCCAGGCACGCGTCGAGCGATCGTTCGTACGCGCGCTTCACCCATTCGAACGCGGGATTGCGACGATCGCGAATGCCGCGTCGCAGCAGCCACGAGCAGAGAACGGGGATGAACGTCAGCGTGATGAGCAGCGAGCCGATGAGCGCGAAAATGGTCGTGTCGGCCATGGGGCGGAACAACTTGCCTGACGGGCCGGAGAGCACGTAGATCGGCAGAAACCCGGCAATGATCACGGCCACCGAGTAGAAAATCGGTCGATCGACCTCGGCGGCCGCGCTGATGATGACGTGGATGATGTTGTAGGAAGAGCCGTGGCGCAGCGTGAGTTGTCGGTGGATGTTCTCCACCATGAACACGGCGCCGTCGACGAGGATGCCGAAGTCGATGGCGCCGATGGACAGCAAGTTCGCCGGGATATTCTTGATGTCGAGACAGATGAACGCGAACAACAGCGACATCGGGATCGCTACGGCGACGATGAGGCCCGATCGCACGTCGTACAGAAAGAAGATGAGCAGGACGATGACGAGCACGGTGCCGCGCACGAGGTTGTCCTCGACGGTGCGCGTCGTGAGGTTCACCAGATCGCTGCGGTCGTAAAAGGCATTGATGTGGACGTCGCGCGGGAGAACGGAGTCGTTGAGCTGCTCCGTTTTCGCTTCCACTGCCTTGAGCACGGTCTGCGTCTGCTCGCCGCGGCGCATGAGGATCACGCCTTCCACGGCATCGTTGGTTTCGTTGAAGCCGAATTGGCCTAACCGAGGGGCGTTGCCGATGACGACGTCGCCGAGATCTTTGACGAGGATGGGCGTGCCGTCGTGGACGGCGACGACGATGTTGGCGATGTCATCGAGCGTGCGCACGCGGGCGAGGCCGCGCACGTAGTAGAACTGGCCTCCCTCGGAATAGAAGCCGCCGCCGGAGTTCCCATTGTTGTTGGCGAGGGCCTGCTGGACTTCGGGTACCGTGAGCCCGGCGCCGGCGAGGCGCGTCGGGTCGAGCAGCACCTGGTACTGCATGGTCTCGCCGCCGAGCGGCGAGTCGTCGGCGACGCCGTTGACCGACTTGTAGGCTTTGGTGATGACCCAGTCGTTGATGTTCTTGAGCTCCATCGCCGACCGGTCATTGCTCTCGAGCACGTAGCGATAGACGAGGCCGGACGGCGACGAGAGGGGCGCCATGCTGGGCGTCACGCCTTCGGGCAGGCTGAGATCACTGAAGCGTTCGAAGGCCTGCTGGCGGGCGAAATAGTCATCGGTGTTGTCCTCGAACGTTAGGCGAACGTCGGACAGGCCGTACAACGAGATCGATCTGACGATGCGGAGTCGCGGCAGGCCGTTCATCTCGATCTCGATCGGTACGGTGATCAGGCGCTCGACCTCCTCCGACGCGTGGCCGGGCCACTGGGTGATGATCTCGACCTGGGTGGGCGAGAGGTCGGGGTACGCGTCCACGGGCAGGCGACGGAACGACCAGATGCCGGCGCCAACGAGGAGCGCGGCCAGCAGTGAGATGAGAAATCGTTGTGAGAGGGAACCCGCAACGACGGTATTGATCACCGACCGCGGCGCGCCATCCGCCTCGTGGGATGGCGGCGCGGCCTGCTCGGGATGGTCGCTCATTGGCTCTGCGCGAACTGGAGGAAGAGCCCGCCCTGCGACACGACCTTCTCCGCGGGCTGGAGGCCGGCGGCGATCTGGTATTGGCCGGCGAGGCGTTCGCCTAACGTGACCGATCGCCGTTCGAAGGCGCCGTTCGCGTCCTGCACGTACACGAACGGGTTGTTGTCTTCGTCGCGCAGCACGGCGGCGATCGGGACGAGCAGCCCCGTGTGTTCGTGGTGGGAATGCACCGTGACGCGCACGTACATCCCTTTCTTGAGCAGCCGCGCGGGATTGGGGACGACGACGCGGGCGGCGGTGGCCTTGGTGGTGCTGTCGACCTCGGCGGCAATGTTGTCGACCGCGCCGTGGAAGACGGTGGGCGATGCGTTCGAGACGACATCGGCCTC